>CAMORQ010000162.1 GCA_946623915.1 uncultured Coriobacteriaceae bacterium
GCCAACTGCGGTGTCGTGCGCTACAACCACCGCCGCAGCTGGTGCGTCGAATCCGGCGCTCCTTGCATCGGATGCTGCGAAGCCAACCCTATGGATCCGGGTCACAACTGGGTGGAAGTGAACACCCCGTTCTTCCAGCGCCATCGCGATTTGCGCATCGGCAACTGGGTTATCCAGCCCGAAGCCATCGCGCTGGGCCTCACCGGCATCGTCGCTGCGGCCATCGCCGTGCATGCGTTCGGCATCAAGAAGTCCGGCCGCATGAAGGGCAAGTTCCGCTTCGAAGAGCAGCGTGCATGGGATGCCAAGCATCCGGACAACGCAGTCGGCGATTACAGTGCCGATCGCACCATCATCGCCGAGGACGGCACCACAGCGACCATGCCGGCGGCGGAGTTCGCCGAAAAGCAGGCGGCCGACTACGAGGCAATCGTCAAGAAACTTGGGGGCACCGTTCCCGCAGCCATCGAAGCTGCCGATAAAGCTGCCGACGGCGCCGAAGCGTCCGCCGATGACGCGAAAGGAGGCAAGGAATAATGACTCGTTCGATTATCGACCCGGTAACCCGAATCGAAGGCCACCTTCGCGTTGAAATGGAAGTCACCAACGGCGTGGTGTCCGACTGCTGGATTTCAGGCGGTTGTTTCCGCGGCATGGAATTGGTGGTGCAGGACCGCACTCCCGCCGACGCCGCCATGATAGTGCAGCGCATCTGCGGCGTGTGCCCGGTCTCACACGCCCATTCCGCTTCCATCGCAGGCGAAAAGGCGCTCGGGATCACCATCTCCAACAACGCCCGCATCATCCGCAACCTGCTCGAAGGCGCCCAGTTCCTGCACAGCCACATCCTGTGGTTCTACAACCTGGCCGCCCCCGACTACGTGAACCCGCTGAACGCGCTGAAGGCCAGCGCCGCCGATGCGCACGACCTTGCGGTTGCCGCCGGCACGTCTACCTTCACCGACCTCGCTGCGCTACAGGAGCGCCTGACCAAGTTCGCCAACAACGGCCAGCTCTCCATCTTCAGCGGCAACTGGTTCGAGTCCGAAGGCGGGGAAGGCTATCAGCTTCCTCCTGAGCTCGACCTCATCTGCACAGCGCACTATCTGGAGGCGCTGACGATGCAGGCCAAGGCGTCCGAAATCGCCGGCCTGCTCGGCGGCAAGATGCCCCATATCATGACGCTCGTTCCCGGCGGCACCATGTTCGTGCCCACGGAAGAGAAGCTCGACGACCTGTGGTCTTTGGTCAACGAGCTCTACGATTGGGTTGCAGCGACCATGATTCAGGACACCGTGGCACTCGTGCCGTTCTACAAGGACGCGTTCGAGTTCGGCGGCGGCTGCAAGCGCTACGTGGCTTGGGGCGTGTTCGAGGACGCCAGCTTCGAAATGAACAAGCGCTACCTGCCTGCCGGCGTCTTGAAGGACGACCTCGCGCTCGAAGACGTCAACGAAGACCTGATCATGGAATACACCGGCCACTCCTGGTATAAGCCAGACGACAAGGAATTGCGCAACCCGCGCGACGAGGGCCTCACCGAGCCCGAGTACACCGAGTACGACGTGAACAACCGTTACACCTGGTCGAAGGGTCCGTCCTATGACGGCCAGTGCATGGAAGCCGGCGGCCTTTCCCGCCTGCTGGTCGCCTACAAGCGCGGCGTTCCTTTCGTGGTCGAGCAGATTGACGGCCTGCTGAAGACGCTTGGCGCCCCAGGACGTATCGACCTGCTCCAGTCCACGCTCGGCCGCACCGGTGCCCGTCAGATCGAGACGCTCTACGTCGCGACGCTCATGAAGGAATGGGTCGCCGAGCTTATCGAAGCCATCAAGGGCGGCGACTCCGAGTACTTCAAGCAGCCTTCGACCAACAGCGGCGACGGCACAGGCTTTTGGGAAGCTCCGCGCGGTGCGCTCTATCACACCGAGCATGTCAGCAACGGCAAGATCACGGGATACCAGATCATCATTCCCACCACATGGAACATCGCGCCGCACGACAAAGACGGCGTTCCCGGCCCCATGGAGCAGGCGCTTATCGGCTGTCCTGTGGGCGATGTGGAAATGCCCATCAATGCGCTGCGCACCGTCCACAGCTTCGACCCGTGCACCGCATGCGCGGTCCATATCACCGAACCGGCGACGGGCAAGCACTTCGAGACCGTCACCAATCCCTGGGGGGTGAAGTAGCATGGCCCATCTAGCTCACTATAAGGAAGCGCATCCTACTGCGTTCATCGTCACGCACTACGTCAACCTCATCTGCATGGTCGTGCTCATTCTTTCGGGCTTCATCATCCATTTCCCGTACTTCGCGGGCATTATGGGCATCGCACGTGGGGCGCACATTTTCGCCGGCATCATTATCCTGGTGAACTGTATCGTGCGCGTCATCCTTTCGTTCGTCATCGAGTCCGCGCCCGCAGCGGGCACGCGCCAGACGCAGAAGGACATCAAGTCCTGGATGCCTCAGGCCGACAACAAGGGTCAGCTGCTCCCGTGGGTCAAGTTCTACCTGTTCATCAAGAAGGACCATCCGCTTTCCGGTAAATTCAACCCGCTGCAGAAGACGGCCTACGTCGCCATTCCTTTGCTGCTGCTGTTCATGGGCTACACGGGCTTCTGCCTGTGGGGTCCCACGATGAACATGGGCTTCTTTTCCGTGTTTACCAACGCGGTTGGCGGCCTGATGAGCGTGCGCATCATCCACTACTTCATGATGTTCGTGTTCATCATCTTCATCATGATCCATGTGTACATGTCCATCATCGAAGGCGGTAAGCCGCTGCTGAAGCTGATGTTCGCCAAGAAAGAACATGGCGGCTACACCTACGACATCAACACCCGCGCCCTTTCCGGCGAGGACGAGTCGGTCTAGACGTAAGTTCGACAAAGCTTCATTGCGCGACGGCCCGCCTATGCGGGTCGTCGTTATTTTGATGGGGTAGCACGAGTCCTGTTTTTTGAGTCCTGCAGCATCGAGGACCCTCCAGCCCATATTTCCTCTCAGCCTGCACATTCTCCCAGCCCGCACTTCCTCCCAGCTTGCACCATCTCTCGACCCGAGTTTCCTTCCAGCCCGCATGTTTTGCAAACCTGCGCTTTCTCCTGGCCTGCATGCTCTTTCAGTCCGTGCTTCCTCCCAGCCTGCACTTCCACCAGGTTGCATGCGCTCACAGCCCTTGCTTCCACTAGCCTGCACCATCTCTCGACCCGAGTTTCCTTCCAGCATGCACGTTCTGCAAACCTGCGCTTTCTCCTGGCCTGCATGTTTTCTATCCCGCACTCCCTCAGGGCCTGTATGTTTTTCCAACCCGTACTCGATTGAGGACATGTAACATATAGTCATTCATTTTCATACAAAAGTTGCGAAATACGAACTATATAGGTCACATTTTCGCGATAAGAAAAAACTTTTGTATGAAAATGAGATTGACGCTACATGTCGGTGTACCAAAAAAGCGAGTTGCGTGTGCGCACGGCGGGGAATGCGCCCCGCAGGCGAGCGCGCGGCGTTGAATGCGCCCCGCAGGCGAGCGCATGACATGGGAAACGACCTGCGTAAGAATGCGCGACATGGGAAACGGCATGCGTGCGAGCGCGCGAGATGGGCAGCGGCCTGCATGCCAGCGCGTGGCATGGGAAATGGCTTGCGTGAGAGCATTCGGCATGGGTAACGACCTGTGCGAGAGTTCGTGGCATGGGAGACGGCTTGCATGCGAGCGCGCGACGCGTAGAACAGCCGGCATCTGAACGCACGACGCGTAGGGTAGCTGACATCTGAATGCACGACGTGGAAGAAGCCCAGCAGGTCAGCGCGACGTATGCATGAAGGGCCGTGGAGTAAGGTTGCGCTGAACGCTCCTATTAGCGCACGCGATCTCTTGCGTTAAAGGGAAGCTCGCGCTGAGCATCTCCACTACCCACATGATTTATTACTTTCAAGAAAACAGGCCTGTTTTGGCAATTCAAGCTTGTTGTGAGGGCGTTTTCAGCTGATTCTGGCAACTTTACACGCGCTCCAGTTCGCGCAGTCCCGTTCGTTCAATCCCGCGTATGCGCTTCAGTTCATGCTACCCCATTTGTGCAATCCCTCTCACGCGCTCTCATTCACTTGCTCTAGTTCATGCAATCCCGTTCATGTGCTCCAGTTCACGCAATCATGCCCACGCGCTCCCGTGCACGCGCTCCCGTTCACGAGCGCCCGTTCACGTAATCCCGCTCACGGACGCAGCGCGTCTGTGTGCGCTCCCATTGAGCGATGTGATATATAGTCATACAATTTCATACAAAAGTTGCGAAATACGACTTCTATGGGTCACATTTCCGCGATAAGAAAAAACTTTTGTATGAAAATGAGAAAGAGGCTTATCTTGCCAGGTGTGCACATCTGCGATTTGGAGGTCACGGGCACAGCCTGCAGCTGCCCTCACGTGATCGGGGGACGCGTGAGTTGAAGGTGTGTCACGGTAAGCGTCTGATTGCTGAATTCGTGGCACTGAAAGCCAGCCAAGGTGCACCTCTGACGCCGAAACCTTTCTGCGTACGCAGTCATGTAGCCTGTGCAGAAGTGCGCTTTGATATGATGGTCCTGCATGGTGCTTTTGCGACGGCATGTCGCGGCCCGCGCCTAGCGGGATGCCAAACGAACGAACGGGTTGAACGTTGAACGAATGCGGCAACATAGCGGTTTACTGTGTAGGCAATAAGCTGATGCTCGATGACGGGCTGGGTTGCTACGTGTATTCGGAGTTGCAGAGCTACGACTTTCCCGAAAACGTGCAGGTGCACGATCTGGGGTGTTTGACACTCGACCGCATCAACGACGTGCGCGATTGCGATACCATCATCACGGTCGATGCACTCGACGGCACCGGACATCTTGCGGGCACGTTGTTTCGTTTTGATCCGCAGGACATGGCCAAGCGCTCGTTCGGCACGCAGTCACTGCATGACCTGCGCTTATCCGACTTGTTCGATTCTGCGTTTCTGTTGGGTTACACCTGCGAAGGCGTGTGCCTGGGAATGCAGGTTGAAAACCCTTTTCCCTCGCAAGCTACCATTGGGCTTTCACCGTCAGTTGAAGAAAAGCTCCCCGATTTGGTGGACCTGGTTTTGGCAGAACTGGTCAGGCGGGACATTGAAGTCGTGGAGAAAGATACCGGGCAGTTGGTGGTCAGTGGGTTCCATCATCGCCTAAGGGGAGAAGGCGCGCTCTAAC
>CAMORQ010000163.1 GCA_946623915.1 uncultured Coriobacteriaceae bacterium
GATGTAGCCAGCCTCTTCCGCATCGTCCATGGTCTTCTTGGACGCAGTGATTTCGATGTCAGCATAAGCACCCGCCTCAAGCTCGGCGTTCAGGTCACCTGAAGACAGATATTGCGGATCGAGGAACTGCACGCCAGTCTGCTCGGTGTAGAGCGCACGGACTTCATCCATGGCCTTCGAAAGGCTGTTGGCGGCAAACACCTGCAAGGTGACATCAGAAGCGGGCTCGCTGCTAGAGCTGCTCGAACTGCTGGAGCTGCTGGAGCTGCCCGATGAAGACGAGCTGGATGATGCACTTGCAGACGTGTCCGCCGATGCGCTTGCGGAAGCGTCGGCACTTGCGGAGGCATCCGCAGATGCGCTCACGGAAGATGCTGCAGCGCTCGCAGAAGCATCGGCGCTTGCCGAAGCACTGGAGCTGCTGGAGCCACCCGAGCACCCAGAGAGCGCGAATGCGCTAACCAGTGTCAGGCACGAGATTAGCGAGATAAGCCACTTTGTATTCTTCTTCATCCTAGAACATCCCTTCCCTTGCATAGGACCACATAAATCAGAAGGCATTTTCATGCCTTTACGGATGCTTATTCTATATCTGAATGTATATATTTGCAATCGTATATATTCTTATTTAAGTATTATCTAAGATGAACCCTGAATATGCGGGCCGACCGCACACATTGCGCCGACTCCTATGCGGCAGGTGCCCTTTACCTACGCCACCTGGACAACAGCACTTTTTTCGGCACGGCAGGATGCGGAGCTCGAACACGCTGTTTCTAGCGAACGCAGGCAATGAAAGCGCGCCCCTAAAGGGCGCGCAAATCCGTAGTTGAATGAATGCGTGCGGAAAGCTGACAAATGGCTACAACGCCATTGTCAGGTTTGTCAGGCGAGTGCGGATTCTACTACTGACGCGATGGCTTGCGCGTGGGCGGTTGCGTCTTCGGCGTTGGCGGCTTCGACCATCACGCGGATAAGCGGTTCGGTGCCCGACGCGCGCACAAGCACGCGACCAGTGTCGCCCAGCTCCGCTTCGGCTGCTGCTACGGCTTCGGCGATTTGCGTGTTGTCCTCCCAGCCGTCCTTGCTGGCGACGCGCACGTTGACCAGCTCTTGCGGGAACCGCGTCATCACGCTGGCGGCTTCGCGCGCCGTCTTGTCCGCGCGCACCACAGCGGCAAGGAACTGACAGGCCGTCATCAGGCCGTCTCCTGTTGAATTGTAGTCAAGCAGAATCATGTGGCCTGACTGCTCGCCGCCGATCGCATAGCCTTTGGCGCGCATCTCTTCGAGCACATAGCGGTCGCCCACTTTCGTCTGCACCACTTTGATGCCAGCAGCTTCCATGGCCTTCACGAACCCGAGATTGCACATGACCGTGGACACGACGGTATCACCTGCAAGCACACCGCGCTCCTTCATATCCAGAGCAAGCACGGCCTCTACGAAGTCTCCGTCGATTTCGAACCCATCGGAGGTCATCAGCATCACGCGGTCGGCGTCTCCATCGTGAGCCACCCCCACGTCGGCTCCGCACTCGCTGATAAGGGCGCGCAGCGGGTCCAAGCAGGTCGACCCGCACTCGACGTTGATGTCGAGGCCGCTGAAATCTTCGTTGATGGCTGTGACTTTCGCACCAAGCCGCTCGAACGCCATTCGGCTGGTCAGCGCGGAGGCACCATGGCCAGCATCGAGCGCAATATGCAGGCCCGAGAAATCCAGACCTTGCGCCTTAACGCTTTCCACTGCATGGTTCACATAGATTTCCACGGCGTCTTTGACCGGAATGGCAACACCTACCGCATCTCCCGGAAGCATGCCCTCTTCGCCCGCCTCCAAGCCACCGGCATCCATGAACGCCTCGATTCTGTCTTCCACTTCATCGGGAAGCTTGAAGCCGTTCGCATCGAAAAGTTTGATGCCGTTGTACTCGGGCGGGTTGTGCGAAGCGGAGATGACGATGCCGCCATCTGCATGCAGTGCGCCAACCAGCAGGGCAACGCCCGGCGTCGGGATGATGCCTGCCAGCAGTGCCGTTCCCCCAGCAGACATGACGCCTGCCGCGGCAGCGGATTCCAGCATGTCACCCGACAGGCGCGTATCTTTGCCGATAACAATGTTGGGTCCCATGAACGCAACGGCCGCTTGACCTAGCAGGTAAGCCATCTTGTTGGTCAGCTCGACGTTCGCAACGCCGCGAACACCATCGGTTCCGAAATACTTTCCCATCGTCTCCCCCGTTTCGTGTGATGTCGTATGCTGGATGAAAGAAGGGCGCCGTGCAACCGGCGCCCTTGCAACATGCGCGACTTATTCGTCGTCTTCGGGCAGGCTGCCCGCATCGTCGTCTTCGGCGATTACGTCGGCCGCCGACTGCTCATCTTCCGTATGGAAGCTGGACAAATCGAACCCGAGGCTGCCGCCACCGAGCAAAGCATCCAATTCCTCGAGGTTGCGCTGGTAAGAGCGCGGAGGAAGTGCTTCGCCGAGCATGTCTTCGCCCTCGGTGTTGAACGTAGCGGGCTCGTCGCCGCCGATGAGAATAGTGTCGTCGGGGCTGAAGACCATGTCGAGCAGCTGGCTCATGTCGTCGCTGGTCGCCGACAGGTCGTCTTCGATTACGCGCATCAAATCGCGCTCTTCCAAGCCGGCCTTCAGCTCTTCGATGGCCTTGCTGCCGATGCCTTCGATCTTCAGCAGATCTTCTTCGGTGTAGCCCACCAGATCGGCCACCGTTTCGATTCCCGCCTCGCTGAATTTGTTCGCCCAACGCTGGGAAACGCCCAGGTCGTCGTAGATGTAGAGGCGTGCCTCTTCGTCGGAAAGCTGCGTCATGCGGCCACCGGCACCAAGCGAAGAGAAGTAGCTGGAATAGCTGCCACCCAGACCCAGGTAGCCGTCGCCGTCAAGCGACCAGTCCTGGGGCTGCGGAAGCAGTTCTTCCACCTCGCGCAGCTCTTCGGGCGCGTAGTCGGGCAGCGCGTCGCCCGAAGACTTGGTCACGGGGACGCCCTTGTAGGTCAGGCCCATCGTGCGGTAGCGAGAAAGACCCGTGCCCGCCGGAATGGGCTTGCCGATGACTACATTTTCCTTCAGGCCGACGAGTGTGTCGGTCTTGCCTTCGATGGCAGCATCGGTGAGCACCTTGGTGGTTTCCTGGAACGAAGCGGCGGACAGCCAGCTGTCGGTCGCCAGGGACGCCTTGGTGATGCCAAGCAGCAGAGGTTGACCGACCGGCGGCTCCTTGCCTTCGAGCACCAGCTGGTTGGCGACGTCCTCGAACTCGAAACGGTTCACCTGACGACCCGGCAGGTAGTCGGAGTCGCCCGCGTCGAGCACGGCCAATTTGCGCAGCATCTGGCGCGCGATCACTTCGACGTGCTTGTCGTTGATGGACACGCCCTGGGAAACGTAGACGTCCTGCACCTGGCTGACGATGTAGCGCAGCGTGGTGTTGGGATCGGTAAGGCGCAGCAGGTCGTGCGGGTTGATGGAGCCCTTGGTCAGCTGCTGGCCCATCTCGACCTGGCAGCCATCTTCGACGCCGGGCATCATCGTGACGCGCGCGCTGACTTCGTACTCGCGGATGTTGCCTTCCTTGTCGTGGATCGTCAGCGTCTTGATGTTCTTGTCGCCACCGATCTGGAGCGTGCCCGCGATTTCGGCAAGCACCGCCTGGCCCTTGGGCTTGCGTGCTTCGAACAGCTCGGTGACACGAGGCAGACCATGCGTGATGTCTTCGCCGGCCACGCCGCCGGTGTGGAACGTACGCATCGTCAGCTGGGTGCCGGGTTCGCCGATGGACTGGGCGGCGATGATGCCGACCGCCGTGCCGATGTTCACCGGACGGCTTGTGGCAAGGTCCCAACCATAGCATTTCTGGCACACGCCATGTTCGGCATGGCAAGTCATGATGGTGCGGATGCACACGGTTTCAACGCCGTTGTCCAGCCACTCGCGCATCTGGTCGACGTTTTCGATGTAGGAATCGGCTTCCGCGTACACTTTGCCGCGCGATCCCACAACGTCTTCTGCCAGGCAGCGGCCCACCAGGTTCACGTCGATGTCGCCCTTGGGATTGACCAGGGGATATACGACACCTTCGTCCGCACCGCAGTCGATTTCGCGCACGATGACATCCTGAGCGACGTCGACGAGGCGGCGCGTAAGGTAACCGGAGTCGGCGGTACGCAGGGCCGTGTCGGCAAGACCCTTGCGGGCGCCGTGGCTGGACACGAAGTATTCGAGCACGGAAAGGCCTTCGCGGAAGTTCGCCTTAATGGGACGGTCGATGATTTCGCCCTTCGGGTCGGACATCAAGCCGCGCATACCGGCAAGCTGGCGGATCTGCTTGATGTTACCGCGGGCGCCGGAGAAGGCCATCATGTAGATGGGGTTGAAGCGGTCGAAGTTGTCGGCCATGGCGTTGCCCACAGCATCGTTGGCCTTGTTCCAGACCTCGATAACCTGGCGATGGCGCTCGGCGTCGCTCATCATGCCCAGCTCGTAGTCGTCTTCGATGGCCTGGACTTCCTTGTCGGCTTCCGCCAGGATGGCTTCCTTCTCGGGCGGCACGGTGGCGTCGTAAACCGAAACGGTGACGCCCGCACGCGTGGCGTAGTGGAAGCCCGCGTCCTTCAAACCGTCCAGGATGGGTTCCATCTGGCTGGTGGTGTAGCGGTAGCAGCAATCCTCGATCAGGCGCTCGACTTCCTTCTTGTTCAGCTCGTAATTCAAGTAGGGGTAATCGTCGGGCAGCACCATGTTCAGCGTGATGCGTCCTACCGTGGTTTCAATGCGCTGGCCTGCGGAGTAATGCTCGATTTCGCCGAACGAGCTGGCTACGTCCATGTCGCGTGTCAGGCGCACGTAGATCTTGGCCTGCAGGTCCAGGTCGGCGCGCGCATCGTAGGCGTTCATGGCGTCGTCGAAGTCGATGAAGGCGCGGCCTTCGCCGGGGAACCCTTCGCGCATGGCGGTCAGGTAGTACAGACCGATGATCATGTCCTGCGTCGGGATGGTCAGCGGACGGCCATGGGCCGGCGACTTGATGTTGTTCGACGAAAGCATGAGCACGCGGGCTTCGGCCTGCGCTTCGTTGGACAGCGGCACGTGCACAGCCATCTGGTCGCCGTCGAAGTCGGCGTTGAATGCGGTGCATACCAGCGGGTGCAGCTTGATGGCCTTGCCTTCCACGAGCACCGGCTCGAAGGC
>CAMORQ010000164.1 GCA_946623915.1 uncultured Coriobacteriaceae bacterium
GGACGGGTGGCGTGTGGCAGGCGAACGCGGGTGGTTTCGGGCGACAGGCGCGCACGGACGTGCGATGCGTGTCCGTGCGCGCGTTTATGAAACAAGGCCCCGCCTGGGGGCGGGGCCTTGTTGAAAACCGGTCGCTTGCGGCAGCGGTTACATGCCTGTCGTGTTGTTGATGATGTTGAACGTGGGAATGCCCACGGCGTTTCTGCCGCCGAACACGTAGCCGGTCTTGATCGCGGATTTATTGGCTTTCACTACACTGACGTTGCCCGAGTCGACGTTGGAGCCGTTCACATCGTCGGCGAGCACGAGTACGGCGTTGTTCTTGCCGCACAGCGCAGCGCCGCACAGCGCATCGACGTAGTCGTAGCTGGTTGCAACACCGATTTTGTTGGCGTTCATGCCATGCCCGATGCCCCAGTTCGCAATGGCGCGGGACGTGTCGTAGTGGGTCTGTCCCCACAAACGCTTCATCATGGTGATGCCGTTGTTGCGCAGTTTGGACACCACTTTGTCGGAGACAGCCCCCTTGGCGCCGCCCACCACGATGACCTGTTTGATGCCGCAGCGCTTCATGGACGCTACCGTGGCGTTCGAAATGGTGTTCAGTCCGTCGGTCAGGAAGATGGGATAGCCCTTTGCGTAGGATAGAGGCGCGGCCGAAAGCGCATCGTAGAAGCTTCTCGACGTCGCAACGATGGCAACCGAACTCTTCGTGCCGAAGACCGCTTCGTTGAGCGCCGCAGCCGTGTCGGGCGCTTCCTGACCCCAGCGCCGCTCAGGTTTGACGCCGGTTGTGGATTGGATGGCTTTCTCTACGTTGGATGTGATGGCACCCGTGCCACCTGCGATGATCACGCGTGCGGGCTTCAGGCGCGCGAGTTCGTTTCTCGTTTGCCCAGGCAGGCTGTGCTTATGCACGAGCAGAATGGGCGCGTTCAGCTGACCCGCAGCGCCCGACGCGGAAAGCGCGTCGGGGAAGTTGTCGGCGGTGGCGATGATGACCGTGCCGCCCGTTTGCGTCCAACCGGCCTTCACGATGGTGGACATGGTATCGAACGCGCTGTTGCCCCAGAGGCGCTTCCACTTGCGGCTGGGTACGTCGATGGCTAGCTGCCTGTAGCTGTACTTCGCGATGTTCTTGCTGTTGACCGAATCTGTCCTGACGCCTATATGCCGCGGACCTGCCTTGTTGCCCGACTGCGTGACGTTGGTGCAACTGTTATCGACGAAGAACTCATGCATGGACGACGTGTTGTATTTGCTTACTGAGACGTTGTTGGTCAGCTTTATACCCTTGGATTTGTTGTGGATGAGGAAGCCATAGTCGGGGCAGTCCTGTACGCGGTTGCCGGTAATCGTCGTGTTGGAGACTCCGCTGATGTTGATGCCACGCTCTTTGGTGTTGAATATGGAATTGCCTGAAATGGTCGAGTTCCAGGAGGTCCAGATGCCGATGCCCTCTTTGCGAGATGCCACGATGTGCATGTTCTTGATAGTGACCCTGCTGTCGCCGATGGAGATGCCTTGCCTGGGGGCATTCCAAATGTAGCCGCCGTCGACGGTGACGCCGTTGCATTCTTGGATCAGGATAGGCGCGATTGTGGAGTGGCCGGTCATCTTCACGTCGTTGCAGCGGCGTACTTCCAGGAAGTATTCGGGTGTCGTTCCCGTGACCTTGTTGTTGCGGATGGTTGCGTTCGTGACGTTGGCAAGGTTGATGGCGCGTTCGGAAACCTTGTTGAACGTGCAGTTCTCGATCGTCAGGTTCGTCACGTACTTCACGCCCGACGCGACGTTCATGTGGCGGCCAACGCCCGCGTAGACGTTGTCGAACGTGCAGCCGCTGATGGTGATGTTTGCCGCAGGCGTGCCGTCGTTGGCGCCGGATTCGGCGCCCGGGACGTCGATGTCGGTGTGGATGCACTCGAGATTCTTCGTGTCGCCGCGCGAGGGCTTCAGTGCGTTTTGGAACGTGACGTTTTTGATGGTGACGTCTTTGCTTGCCGCCACATTGATGGCATGGGCACGGAAGTTTTTCATCACGGCATCGGAGATGTTGATGTTCGTGCCATGGCGCAGCTGGAACACTTCGCAGTTGGTCGAGCCTGCGGCGTCCCAGGTGCCGCCTTTGATAGTGATGTTTGAGGCCCCGTTGTAGCCCTTGATGTCGGAATCCGTGAGCCCGACGACCATGCTTGGTGGGTCGCCGTCAAGCTTGATGGTGGCGCCGTCCTCGAAAATGAGCGTAGTATTGGAGTACACCTTCAGCGCAGCGCTGATGGTGTAGGTACCCTTGGGCACAATCACGACGGCGGGGTTGCCCGCACTTCCTTGGTATCGTGCGGTGTTGAGTGCGCCTATGATGCTGCTGGCCACCTGTCCGTTCACCGTGATGTCCGAGCTTCCCGAATTGGCCCCGACGCTGTAGACGGAGACTGCGTCATCCGAGGTGGCTTCGGAATCGTCATCGGCCATGGCGGCAAGCGGTGCTGCGGGTAGGAGGGAGATGGCAAGCAGTAGCGCGACCGCTAGGCGCAGTGCCGCGTTGCCTCCCGAGGTTTTATCAGCGTATACGTTTTCTTTCATGCATGTTCCTTTCGTGACGGTGCGAAGCCATCTATCCGATGACATGGCGAAATCGCGCCGTATAGTTGGCAAGCATTATAGCGTGCTTGAAGAATTACCGCGATAATAAAATGGCTGCCGGACGCGGTTTTGCTGCGGTCTAGCTGCTAGATTGGCAGGTGCTCGGCTGCCGTGTAAGGTGGCCTGCGGTTGGCGACTGTGCAAGCTACGCTACGCTCGACGCTCGTCCAGCCGGATACAACAGCACACCCGCTTCGCGCCTGTTCTGGCCATCGCGGCCACGCCAAGACGCTTCGTCGACGATTGCGCGTAGTTCATCCGCACCGGATTCGAAGCCGCGGCGCTCGACGACGTCGATTACGGCCGATACGTCGTCGTCGGTCAAGCAGCCGGCGGCGGAATTACGCGCAAGGGGCTGTGCTTCCGGACGCGGCGCCAGCAATCCCAGCCGCTCGAGTCCACCGTTGTGCAGATGCTCATATACCAAGCGGAAATCTTCGGGGGAGCGCTGCTCGGCCACGTTGACCGCGCAGCTGGTGGAAACCCACTGGGCGTACGTGGTCGCGAACATGTCCGTGAGTCCGTGGTCATCCAGGTAGTCCTTGAGTGCAGCGCAGCTGTCGAAGAACGACAGCGGTGCGCGGCTGCGCGTTGCGGTAGCGCTGCCTGCCACGTCCACGTGGTAGGTGTAGAGCTGTTCGTCGAGTAGGGCGATAGTGCGTGCGCTTGCCAGCGCAGAGCAGGTGAACGCCAGATCCATCGCACGCATAATCGGTGGGAAAGAAATGCCGTTTTCGACAAGGAAACTGGCGCGGAACAGCTTGTTCCACAACCAGTTTTGGAATGTGCCGAACAAATCGTCGGCCAGTTCTGCAGGTGCGAACACGTCAGGCATTGCCTTCGCCTGCCAGTTGCCTGCGCCGGTCGACGTGCGCGTTTCGGCTTGGATGTAGATGCGGGCGCGGCATATGGCAACGTCGGCATTTGTTTCTTCAGCGCGTGCGACCATGTGACGCAGGAACAGGGGGCTTATCGTGTCGTCAGCATCGACGAAGCTGATATAGGCGCCGCGCGCACGTTCCAGTCCGGCGTTACGCGCTACGCCAGGCCCTGCATTTTCTTGATGTAGAACGCAGAAACGGTCGTCGCCGGCACAAGCGCTGCGGGCGGCCTCGAGCGTGTTGTCGGTCGATCCATCGTCCACGAGAAACGCCTCGAAATCGTCAAGCAACTGCGCCTTCAATTGCCATACCAGGCGCTCGACGGTTTCTTCGGTGTTGTACAGCGGGACGATCACGCTTACGATTGGTCGCTCGGACGAGTGCGTGGTTGCCTGCGATGTCGGTTCGTTGGATGCTTCGGACGCCATTGTGCAGAATGCTCCTTCATCAGGTTGTTCGATGGGGTTATAGGGTATCATTTTCCGATGGCTTTGTGGCTTTTTGCCCCGTTCGGATAGAGAATAGGATGGCTGTGCTCGCCTGGCAGTGCGCGATAGTTTTTTCCGTGGCATTCGTTGTCGCATACGCCATGGTGCCTGCATCCAAGGCGATTGCGCTTCGTCTGGGAGGAATTGACTACCCCGGCGAGCGTCGCGTGAACGACCACGCCATCCCGCGTATGGGCGGCATTGCGCTGTATGTGGGTTTCCTTGCCGGTGTTGTTGTTATGGTAATCGGCGTGAACTACTTCTCGTGGGATATGGGCAACGTACTGGCTATTGTGGACGTGAACTACATCCAGCTGCTAGTCGGCGTCACACTCATGTTCGCTGTGGGCATTGTCGACGACGTCACGCCATTGGCGCCGCGTAGTAAGTTCGCCGGTCAGATACTTGCCGCTGCCGTTGTGTACGGGGCGGGTGTGGACATCGGCATGGTGCGTGGCATCTTCACGGGAGAGCTGCTCGAATTGGCGTGGCTGGACATGCCATTGACCATTCTCTACATTCTCGTGTTCGTGAATGTGGTCAACATCATCGATGGCCTCGATGGTCTGGCTGCGGGGTTGGTCGCCATCATGGCCATCAGCCTGATGTTCCTGTGTTTGCGCCGCGGCAATTTCGTGCTTGTCATGGCGTGCTTTGCATTGTTCGCGTGCTGCCTGGCTTTCCTGCGGTTCAATTTCCATCCCGCGTCCGTGTTCATGGGGGATTCCGGTTCGCACTTATTGGGAACCGTGGTAGCTGTGGTGTCGATTCTCGGCGTCGTGCGCACGCAGAGTTTGGCGGTTTCCTTGGTGCCGCTCGTTATCGCCGGCGTGCCCGTGATGGACACGACAGCGGCGGTCATACGCCGCATCCGCGAAGGCAAGCGCATCGACGAAGCGGACATGGAACACGTGCATCATCGTCTGCTCGACGCCGGCTTCAGCCAGCGCCGCGCGGTGCTTTCGCTTTATGCGCTGTCGGCCCTTTTTGCCTTGTTCGGCTACAACATGAATGTGTTTTCCGGTCCTGTGCGCTGGACGCTCATGGGTGTGTTCGCCATCGTGCTGTTCGTGGTTATCGCGCGATTGCGCCTGCTCGAACCTGTCCTGGCGCATCACTACCGACGTCAAGACAAGGCTGAGCCGCGCCGAACGCGGCGCAAGCTGTACTAGGAGTCGGTTAGCGC
>CAMORQ010000165.1 GCA_946623915.1 uncultured Coriobacteriaceae bacterium
GCGAGGAGCATTCCGTGTATGGCGGGTTGTGCTCCGCGGTCGCCGAGGCGTTGGCGCTTCACCATCCCGCTCCCTGTTCGTTCGTTGCCATGCAGGACGTTTTCGGCAAATCCGGCTCGTTTGAAGAGCTTATGGAGCGTTTCGGACTTGATTGCAGTGCCATTGTTGAAGCTGTGAAGAAGCATATGCCCTAATCTAGCGTCTGCTAAAATTCTGCGAAGTGTCTCAGTAACCTAGTGTTTGAACGGAGTATTCTGTGACAGAGTCTAGCAGGCAGGGTCGCCATGGTGCGCACTCTACGGCCGAGGGAGATGTGCGCGCGCCGCTGGCCGGCGCAGATCTTTCGACCCAATTACCCGATTTGGACGTTGAAGCCGTTGCCCAGCCTTCCGGCACGCCGGTCATCACGTTCGATCATGTCAGTAAAATCTATCCGGCTCAACCGGGAAAACCGGCGCTTGACGATATTTCGGTACAGGTGTACGCGGGCGAATTCGTCTTCCTCGTAGGCCATTCGGGCTCGGGAAAGTCGACCTTCATCCGCATGCTTATCCGCGAGATCAAACCGTCGTCCGGCCACATCTACATCGCCGATGAGGATTTGTCGACCATGCGCAATTGGCGCGTGCCGTACCTCCGCCGCAACATCGGTTGCGTTTTCCAAGACTTCAAGCTGTTGCCGAACAAAACGGTTTTCGAAAACGTGGCCTTTGCTTTGGAGGTAATCGGCAAGAGCCGTCACGTCATCAAAACGCAGGTGCCGGAGGTTTTGCGCCTGGTAGGCTTGCAGGACAAGCTGAACAAGCGTCCCGACCAGCTTTCAGGCGGCGAACAGCAGCGCGTCAGCATCGCGCGTGCCATCGTGAATCGCCCGCCTCTGCTCATTTGCGACGAGCCTACGGGTAACCTCGACCCGCAGACGTCGCGCGGCATCATGGATTTGCTCGAACGCATTAACCGCACGGGAACTACCGTGCTCGTCGCCACCCACGACCGCGAAATGGTGGACAACATGCGTCGGCGCGTTATCGCGCTAGACAAGGGCCGCCTTACGCGCGACCAGGACAGGGGGGTGTACGGTTTCGATGTCTAGTCTTCTCTATTTCTTCACGGAATCCCTTAAGGGGTTCGCGCGCAACCTTTCGACTGCGCTTGGCTCCATCATCACGATCTTCCTTTCGCTGCTTATCATCGGCATCTTCTTGCTGGGCGGTCTTGTCGTTTCGAACGTTTTGGAGTCGGTTGAAAGCAAGGTGTCGATCACCGCATACGTCGCCGACGATGCCAGTCAGACCGACATCGACGCCCTTCAGCAGTTCGTCCGCGGTCTCAACGGGGTCGCAAGCGTCACGTTCACCACGAAAGACCAGGCTCTGGAGAAGTTCAAGAACTCCATGACCAGCAACCCTGAAATCGTCAACCAGCTCGACGGGCAGAATCCCTTGCCGGCTTCCATCGACGTCGAACTTGCGGAAGCGCAGGAAGTAGAATCAATCGCGTCGGCCATCGAGTCCAACGAAACGTTCCGCAAGATTTGCGACAATCAGGCTGACCCTGCCGATTCGCTGAAATACGGTCAAAAGACCGTCGAGCGCCTGTTCGCCCTGACGAATTACATTCGCTACATCGGCATCGCGCTGATTGCGCTGCTTATCTTCATCGCATTCGTGTTCATCAATAACACGATCCGCTTGTCGATTCTGGCTCGGCGCAAGGAAATCGCCATCATGCGACTCGTGGGCGCCTCGAACAACTTCATTCGCGGGCCTTTCCTCATGGAGGGTACACTGCATGCCATCATCGGCGCAGCGCTCGCCATTGTCTGCCTGCAGCTTTTGCGCATGTTCGCGATACCTCGCGTGCAGACAACGCTCCAGTGGCTTCCCATCGATGTTTCGAACGGCAACTACTTGATGATTTACGCCGTGCTGATCGTCGCCGGTCTTGTCATCGGCCTGCTGGGCTCGGCCCTTGCGATGCGCCGTTATCTGAAGGTGTAGCGTTCTGCGACAGAGGCCCGTTGAATGGCACGCCGGTCACAAAAGAACACGAGACTGATCGCGTCTCACAACGCAAGGCTGGTCAGGATTCTGATCAGCCTGCTTGTTGCGTGCCTGTTCTTTGCTGCGGGTTTTTTCATAAGGGGCAACACGGCGATTCTTAACCGTATGGGATTCGAGACTGGTGCGACGGCCGATACCGTCAACCCTGGAATGACTGTTTCGGGCAGTACGTACGACTCCCTTGCAGCCCGTGTGGCTGAAATACAGGGCATTCTCGAGAAACAGAGCTTCGACACCATCGAGCTCGAGGAAGCTACAGCTCAGGTGCTTTCCACCCTGGCAGACGTGACCAACGACCCCAGTCTGCGCTACTACGACTCCGATCGTTACGCTGCGTATCTCAAAGATGTTTCTGGTTCGTTCTCGGGCGTCGGCGTGCTATTTGCCGAATACCAGAACAGCGCTTACGTTGTGGACGTGTTCGAGGGGTCCGAAGCCGAGGCCAAGGGTGTTCAAGCGGGCGACTTCGTGGTGGCAATCGATGGAGACCGTGGCAACAACGACGGGTGGACGCAAGCGGAAGTGGTGAAGGCGGTGTCGCGCGATCCCGGCGAAACCGTCGTCCTTACGTTGCGTCGTCCTGCCACCCTTGATGCCGAAGGCGGCAGCGAATACACGGTCACGCTCACATGCTCGGAGATTTCGCGAGTCAACGTCACATCGCGCTTGATGGAGAACACTATCGGCTACATCAAGCTCGCCCAGATTACGCAGAATTCTGACGATTTGGTTCAAAAGGCCGTTGAGTCTCTCGAGGAATCAGGGGCTACGTGCTACATCTTGGATCTGCGTGACAACCCCGGTGGCTTCCTCACGCAGTCGGTCGATATCGTGTCGTTGTTCGTTAAGAGCGGCGTCGTCGTCGAGATTCAGGCGAAAGACGGTCTCGCAACCCGAACGGCGACCAGTTCAACGGCTACCGACGATCCCATGGTCGTTTTGGTCAACCAGTCGACGGCCGGCACGGCCGAGGTGATTGCCGGTGCTCTGCAGGATAATTCCCGCGCGAAAATAGTCGGGCAGCGCACCATGGGAAAGGGCTCTGTCCAGTCGGTCCAAGAGCTGTCTTTCGGCGGAGCGATCCGCTACACGTCGGCTTATTACAAAACCCCGAACGGCTACGACATCGATGGGAACGGAATCAATCCGGACATCCAAATTGGTTTAGACTCCGACTCCGATGCCGACAATCAGCTGAACATGGCGGTGGAGACCGCATTCGACGCCATTGGCGGACGCCCCGCATCCGAAGCCGAATCCTCGTCGGACGCTGATGCCGCATCGTCGGCTCCGGAAGGTGGCGCAGGGCAGGAATCGGGCGAACAGCCCAACACGGAAGGCGCCGGTCAAGCCGAAGCCGCCCAATAAGATGCGGTATGGGTAGAAAGCGCAGCCATACGCGTCGCACTCCCAAGGCCCGTCCTGTGGGCATCATCGAAATTGCGCCTGATGGTTTTGGCTTCGTTTCCACATCCGAAGGCGATTTCTTCGTTCCTGCTTCCAAAACGGGTGGTGCCATAGACGGAGACACCGTCGAGGTGGCGCCTGGCGCGCGTGCGGATGCTTCCAAAGGAGAGCACCGGGCTTCGCGTAGGCCCACCGCGCGTGTTGTCCGTGTCGTGAAACGTGCGCACGACACGCTTGTGGGTCGCTACGAAATCGCCGACCCGTTCGGCGTCGTGGTCCCCGAAGACCCCCGCATTCGCTTTGACGTGTTCACCATGCGAGCCGACAATCCCGAGATTCCCGATGGTGCGATTGTGCGGGTGCGCATGGTGGCGTTTCCATCCCGCAATGAAGCGGCAACGGGAGTGATCGAAGATGTGCTCGGCATGGACGGGGAGCCGGGCATGGACATTGAGGCCATCATCGCACGCAAGCACCTCGAAACTCGTTTTTCGGACGAATCCATTGCCCAGGCGCTCGAAGCGTCCGTCGATGAAGCCGATGCGCTTGCATGCGGATACGCCGACGAGCGCGATCGCTTCGTATTCACGGTAGACCCAGTCGATGCGCGCGACTTCGACGATGCCATATCGGTAGAGCCCCGACGCGTCGGGGACGGGATTGCGTGGCCCCCCGATGCTCGCTGGCGTCTCGGTGTGCACATCGCAGACGTGTCGCACTACGTGCCGTGGTCTTCACCAGTCGACCTGGATGCGCGACGTCGCGCCACGAGCGTCTATCTTGTCGACCGTGTCATCCCCATGCTTCCAGAAGCGCTCTCCAACGACGTATGCTCGCTTGTGCCCGGCTCTCCGCGCAGGGTCTTTACCGTCGATGCTTTCCTCGATGGGGAAATGTCGGTCGTTGCGTGCGATTTCCACAAGGCGCTGATCGTGTCGCGCGCGCGGCTGTCCTACGAGCAGGCTTTGTGCTGTATTGAAGCGGACTTGCACGGGAAGTCCGCCTGCGAGGCCGCTGCGCAAATGGATGGCTGCGCCTTCCCGGAGGGGTTCGTGCCGCTTGACGAGACGGCCAAAATCAAGGTTTTCGAAGCGTTGAAGGCGCTGAACCAGTTTGCCCGCACCCGCTTGAAGACGCGCATGGCTGCAGGAGGGATCGATCTCGACCGCAGCGAAGCAAAGGTGCGACTTGACAAGGATCAAACACCGCTTGAAGTGGTGGTCAGAAAGCGCACCCTTGCGACGTCGTGCATAGAGGAAGCTATGATACTGGCCAACGAATGCGTTGCACAGCAGCTCGTTGCGCGCGACATGCCCGGGCTTTTCCGAGTTCACGAACCGCCGTCTCATGACGCGCTTACCCATCTCGTGAGCGTACTGCAGGAGTTCGGATACGACGCGTTCGTTGACATGAATGAGGTAGTTGCCGGCTCTCCTTTAGCCATACAGAGGGTTCTCGAGCGCGCACGGTCGCGAAGCGAAGAGGCCCTCGTGTCCCTCTTAGTGCTGAGGTCCTTGCAGCGGGCTGTGTATGCGGATTCATGCAAGGGCCACTTCGCGTTGGCAACCGATGCCTACTGTCACTTCACGAGTCCCATACGCCGCTATCCGGATTTGGTCGTTCACCGCATGCTTGCAGCGTCGATCGAAGGGAAGTCTCAGACCTACACTGCCGAATGCGATAGTTTGCCCTGGTTGGCCGAGCATACCTCCAACATG
>CAMORQ010000166.1 GCA_946623915.1 uncultured Coriobacteriaceae bacterium
AGATTTGCCTTCCGGCGTGCGCGTCAGCAAAGTCACCGGCCTCACCGACGACATCGCACGTTCGCTCGCCGCGCCTGGTGTCCGCATTTTCAGCCCGATTCCCGGAACCAAATACGTCGGCATCGAAGTGCCCAACGTCAGTCCGCAGACCGTTCTTCTCGGCGATATCCTGAAGCGCGCCAAGGGCGGTCCGCTCCAGATGGTCGTTGGGGAGGACGTCGAAGGGAACTACGTCATCGATGACCTTTCCAAGATGCCCCATCTGCTGGTCGGCGGCACCACCGGATCCGGTAAATCCGTCGCCATCAATGGCATGATCATGTCTATCCTCATGCGCGCCACTCCTGCCGAAGTGCGCTTTATCATGATCGACCCGAAACGCGTCGAATTCACTCCGTACAACGGCATACCGCATCTTTACGTACCCGTTGTCACCGAATGCAAGGAAGCCGCAAGCGCGCTTGCCTGGGCTGTCGCCGAAATGGAGCACCGCTTGAAGATGTTCGCCAACGTGGGCGCCCGCAACATTAGCCAGTACAACAACAAGGTTCAAAACGGCATGATGATCGGCGAGGAGCCTGCTTCCGAGCTGCCCTACATCGTCATCGTCATCGACGAGCTTGCCGACCTGATGATGAACGTCGGCAAAGAGGTGGAAGCGTCCATTTCACGTCTCGCCCAGCTTGCCAGGGCTGCTGGCATCCATATGATTATCGCTACGCAGCGGCCGTCAACCAACGTGGTCACGGGCTTGATCAAGGCCAACATCACATGTCGCATCGCCCTCAACGTCGCTTCCGGCATCGATTCCCGCGTCATCCTCGACACTACGGGAGCCGAATCGCTTATCGGCAACGGAGACATGCTCTACTCAAAACCCGAATTCCCCAAACCGGTTCGCCTGCAGGGATGCTTCACGTCACCCAAGGAAATCGAGGCCGTCGTCGAGCACCTTAAGTCGCAGGGCGAACCCGAGTATCACAACGAAATCCTCAACACCAACATCATCAGCCTCGGTGATTCTATGCCGAATGGGTCTGGCGGATCGGGCTCCGCAGACGACCCGCTTATCTGGGAGGCCGCGGAAATTGTCGTGAACTCCGGTTTGGGGTCCACATCGAACATACAACGCCGCTTGAGTGTGGGATATTCACGAGCGGGGCGTATAATGGACATGCTCGAAGAAAAGGGCATCGTCGGCCCTCCGAACGGCAGCAAGCCGCGCGAGGTGCTCGTCGATGCCATGGAACTCGAAACACTTAAAGCTTTCGAGGCAAACGACGCCGATGGGTGAGGAACTTAGACGCCATGGAAAAGACGAGCTTCGGAGAAATCCTGCGCCAAACGCGCGAACGAAAAGGTCTGGACCTGAATGCTACGGCGCGCCGCCTGCGCATTCGCCCCGACATTCTGCAGGCTATCGAGGAAAGCAACTTTCGCGCTATGCCTCCACGCGGGTACGCGCGCAACATGGTAAACGGGTATGCCCGTTATCTCGGCTTGAATCCAACCGAGATCACGGGAATGTACCTCGACGAGCTGTATGCGTACCAGATCGAATCCGAATCGCGCAGGCAGCGCCCAACCGGAATCGATATGCCTTCCTCGCAGCGGCATGCCGCCCGCAGCTCCAACCGCCGCGTGTATTACGAACGCGACGAGCGGGAAAGCGCGCGTGCACATGTCCGTGAACAGCAGAACCAGCAGCGTCAAGGCCTAGGTCGCTCTTCGCGCGGCGACAGGCTCTATCCAGAGAGTAGAACCCATCAGGCCCGTGGCACGGCGCTGCCTACGACCAACTATTCGAACTTCTACTCCGGACCCGGCGCGCTCGGGTTCCTTCAAACGTACTGGCGCTACATTGTTGCGGGGCTCGTCGGGCTGATTATCGTGGCCCTCGTGCTCTCGCAAGTGTTCAGTTGCTCACGGAAAACCGAAACCGAAGAGGTCCCCAACGTGCCCGTTACCGGCGTCGAGGAAACGGCGTCGAGCGTTTCGTCGGCGGCTACGCAAGCGAAGGCGCCTACGAATTTCACCATGGAATACACGGTGGCTTCGGGCGAAGTCTCCTGGATCGAAGTGTACGTCGACGGCCAGATCCAGGTGGGCGAGTCCGTTGAAGGTCCCGAGACGCGAAGCTTCACGTCTTCGGATTCGATTCAGTTCATCACGGCCAATCCGACGCCGGTCACCGTAAAAATCGATGGGGAAGAGGTCGAACTCGAGCTCGATGACACGGGTGTGGTAAACATGACATGGAACTTCAGCGACATTCTGGCAAAATGGCTCGCTGACCATCCTGGCGTCAAGGCGGCTTCGACGCTTGATACCGTCAATCTTTCGTCCGAGATGAACGCGGCTCAATCGGACGAGTCCACAGATGCTACAAGCGAAGAATCTGGGGGCACCACGGATGCCGAAGCCGCAGATGCCGGTACGGAAGAATCAAACGAGAGCACCGAAGAAGGATAGGTGGGTTTGCATGGCTAAAGAACAGAGCTTCGACGTTGTGTCCACAGTCGACATGCAGGAAGTGGACAACGCGGTCCAGCAGGCGAAAAAGGAAGTTGCGCAGCGCTACGACCTGAAAGATTCCGGTGCGTCGGTGGCCCTTGACAAGCAGGCCAAGACCGTGACAGTTGCCGCTCCTGCCGATTTCGTCGCTGGCCAGGTTGTCGACATCGTTCAGAGCAAGCTCGTCAAACGCGGAGTCGATCTTGCCGCTGTGCAATTCGGCGCTAGCGAAAACGCCTCGGGCGGTACGGTGCGCCGGGTCGGAAAGATAGTCGAGGGCATCGACCGCGACACCGCTTCCACCATCAACAAAGACATCAAGGCTCAGAAGTTCAAGGTCAAGGTGACGATCGAAGGTGACAAGCTGCGCGTTTCGAGCCCGTCTCGCGATGCGCTGCAAGAAGTCATATCGTTTCTGAAGGGCCAGGATTACGGCCAACCGCTGCAATACGTTAACTATCGCTAGGTGGATTTCGTGGAAGACCGCCTGAGCGCTATAGCAAACCAGATGCGCAGCTCCACATTGTTCGGTGGGGCTGCTTCAATTATCCCTTTGCGTGTGCATCTCGTCACTATGGGATGCGCTAAAAACGAGGTCGATTCCGCCGACATGGCTTCGAAGCTGCTTGACTACGGCTGCGTTGTCGCCGACGAACCCGACGACGCCGACTGCATAATCGTCAACACGTGCTCGTTCATACAGGCGGCCACCGAAGAAAGCATCGAAGCCGTCTTCGACATGTGCGGTTTGGACAACGTTCGCAGCGGAGACGCCAAGGTCGTCGTTGCCGGCTGCATGCCATCGCGTTATGGAAACGACTTGAGGGTTTCCCTTCCCGAGGTGCGAACCTTCGTGCCGTGTTCCAAAGAGGACAACATCGTGGGCGTTGTGGCCGAGTTGTTCCCGGGCAGGCTTGCTCCTTCGAAGCGCGAGGGCATGGCGAGCGAGGCGAGCGTGTACGTGAAGATTTCGGATGGCTGCGATAGGTTCTGCAGTTTTTGCACCATACCATTCATCCGTGGGCGGTATCGCAGCTTCACCTTCGGCCAGATCAACGCCGACGTTTCGCGCGCCGTCGCATCGGGAGCTCGCGAAGTGGTTCTTATCGCACAGGACACGGGCCGGTGGGGGAACGATTTTTCCGATCCAAGTTCGCTTTCCTGGCTTCTGTCTTCGCTTGCGCGCAAGCATCCACACACATGGTTCAGGGTCATGTACATCCAGCCTGAAGGGGTGACTGACGATCTTCTCGATGTCATTGCGCGCTACGACAACATCGTCAACTATATAGACGTGCCGTTCCAGCACGCATCGCAGCGGCTTCTGGCGTCCATGAACCGCACGGGCAGTGGTCGAGAATACCTCGCCTTGCTCGAGCGCGTTAGAGAGCGTGTGCCCGGTATCACGGTGCGCACGACGCTTATCGCTGGTTATCCAGGGGAAACGGAAGAGGAGTTTAACGAGCTCTGCGAATTCGTCGAAGAAGCGGAATTCGACTACGTCGGTGTTTTTCCTTATTCGCAAGAGGAGGGGACGCGGGCCGCGCGCCTCGATTCGCAGATCGATGAAGACGAAAAGCTCGAACGCGCTGCCCGGCTTCGCGATATCGCCGATTCGATATCTTACGCGCGCGTTGCGCAACGCATCGGAGAACGTGTAGAGGTTTTGGTTCTCGGTCGAGAAGAGGACGGCCAGCTCTACGGCAGGGCTCGCATGCAGGCTCCTGACGTCGATGGGGTTGTCTACCTTTCTGAAGGCGACGTCGGAGACGTCGTCGACGTGGTAATCGGGGATACGCTTATGTACGATATGGAAAGCGAGTGAGCATGACCACGAACCTCTCGCACGATAACGTCTGGACACCAGCGAACAAAGTCACGTTCGTG
Organism: uncultured Coriobacteriaceae bacterium; assembly: GCA_946623915.1. Lineage (GTDB taxonomy): Bacteria > Actinomycetota > Coriobacteriia > Coriobacteriales > Eggerthellaceae > CACXMZ01. The sequence continues at coordinate 4,402 of CAMORQ010000166.1, forward strand.
CGAATCGTTCTCATTCCCGTGTTCGTGGCGATTCTCATAGGCCCCTGGCCCATGTATTTCCCTGCTTGGATGGATATGCCGACGTTGAAGCCGTGGCTGGCTGCGGGCGTGTTTATCGCGCTGTCGCTTACCGACATGCTCGATGGTTATTTAGCGCGTAGCAGGGGAGAGGTGACCGATTTCGGGAAGTTCATGGATCCTCTGGCGGACAAGCTCCTTGTCACCGCTGCGCTGCTGGGTCTTATAGAACTCGATGTTTTGCCGTCGTGGGCCGCGATGATCATAGTTGCGCGCGAATTCATCGTCTCGGGCGTGCGCATGGTTGCGGCAAGCAAAGGCGAAGTCATCGCTGCGAGCATTTACGGAAAAGTGAAAACCGTGTTCCAGATGATCGCCATCGTGCTGTTCATCATCAAGGACAGTCACGTCATTACCGACGTGAACATGCTCCTGCACGATGGGCTCTACCTGTTCAGCTGGGCGATCATGTTCACCGCACTTGCCCTGACGCTTGTCTCAATGGTCGATTATCTGTTTAAGGCACGCGAGCTTATCGGGTTTAAGGCCAAGAATTCCCGCAGCCAGGGAGCGGATTCGCCCGATAGCGATACGTCGGAATCGAACCCGAGAGAGGACGCTGCTTTGGGGATGGCGGCTAACGTCGGTGGGGAAGGCATTTCCGCATGCGTGCCGCAGGCGGTTTCCGAGACGTGCGCTTCGGTCCTCGAGCATGCTCGCACCCGCGGTGTCACCATTTCG
>CAMORQ010000167.1 GCA_946623915.1 uncultured Coriobacteriaceae bacterium
TTCTCGAAGGCAGGATTGACGAATGGATCACTCGTCCAGGTGAGCACGCCTTCCGCGTCCGCGGTAGGCTCGACCGTCACTTCGGAGAGCGCCTTGGCAGTCTCGGTCTCGACTTTGTTGCACACGCTGCACTCGCGCGTGGCGGTCACGGTCGCGGCATCGAAATCCCAAACGTACTCGATATCGCCCCACTGGTGCGCGGGGGTCTTGAGTTCGATGGCGAACAGGTTGTGCGACATCCAATTGGCATCGTATGCGGTCTGGATGCGGTAGACCTGGCCCTCCGGCAGAACGGCTGCATCGTAGGCCGTCTTTGCGGAAGCCACGACGGTATCCATGTCGTTGATCTGGGTCTCATCCCCAAATCCCATGCCAACGTAGCCGTTTTCGCCCTGAGCGACGTCGTAGACGTAGCTTTGGTAGGCATCGAAGGCGTCGTTGAGTTCGATGGAGACCTGGTCGACGTCGCAGGAAGGCAGCTCCACAGCAACAAGCGGGATGAAGCTTTCGACCAGCTCGTTGTCTGGATATGTGTGGTAGGACGCATCGTAGCCCTGCGGCTTGATGTCGTAGGTAGCCGGGTCGACGACCTGATCGCCGACCTTAACCGTGAATCCGAGCTTGGGCGTCTTGACGGTCTTAGTCTGCGACTCAAGGCCCTCCGCGGTAAACGGAGCCGTTAGGGTCTGTTCGCCTTCAGCTTCGAACGTGGGGAGCGTAGTCTGCTCGGAGGTCACGTTGACCGTCTGGATTTCCTCGACCTCTTTGCACAAGGTGCATTCGCGCGTGGCGGTGACGCTTGCGTTGTCGTCCGCCCAGGTGTAGACAGGATCGCCCCATGCGTGCTCGGGCACGACGAAGGCGATGCCGTAGAGGTTGTGGGAGACGTAGTTTGCGTCGTAAGCGGTCTGCACGCGGATCACGTTGTCCACTGCGGGTACGTCGATCTCGTATGCTTTGTCGGCTGTGGCTATGCGGTTGTAGGCGTCCTTTTGGTCGCCGAAACCGTAATCGATGTAGGTGCCGTAGCCGGTTTCGGCATCGGGTTGGGCGGTGTAGATATAGTTCTGGTACTCCCCCACCGCGTTGTTCAACGCGATTTCTACCTTGCTGGTTTCGCACGGCAGCGTGACGGTTGCCAACGGAACCTTGTTTTCGATTCTGCCGTCGGAGACCCAAGCCCCCTCTTCGTAATGTCCCCCTTCGTACGACGCGTCATAGCCGGTCGCGTTGACGGCGATTTTGTCCGCCGCCACTTCTTCGCCATCCACTTTAACCGTGAAGCCCAGTTTGGGAGACGCGACTTCCTGGGTCTGCGTGGTGAACGCAGGGTTGGTAAAGGTGGCTGTGTAGGTAACCTTACCCTCCGTTTCGAACGTCGGGATGGTGGTCAGGGCGCTCGTGGTGCCGACTTCTTCGGTTTCGACGTTTGCCGCGTCGTTGTTGTCTACGCGCGTAGCCGTGCAGGTCGAGTAATCCTCCGCCCAAACGTAGGTGGGCTCACCCCAGTCCTCTTCGGACTCCCACGCAAGCGCCGGCGTGTCCTGGTCGATGGAGGAGCCCGGAATGTAGGCGTCGCCTAGCAGAGTCAGGAAGTCGCCCGTCTTCATTTCGTCGGCGGTCTTCTGAACGGCCTGGCCGTCGCCTTCGATCGTGGTGGGCGCGTCGGCGTTGGCATCTTCGATGTAGTAGGAAGCGACCGGTAGCGTGGTGCGGACAGCCAAGCTGTAGCCACCGCCATATTCGGACACGATGGTGCCGAAATTGTAGCAATTGCTAAGCGTTATGCTAGCTGCAGGCGGGTTGCTGGTTCCCAGCGCCACCAGGCCAGCCGCGTACTTGTTGTACTGGTTTGCCTTAGCAGCTATGGTGCCCAGGTTGTAGCAGTTCTGAAGCGTGACCTGCGCACTGGACGCGGCAGCATAGGTGAAGCCGCCCGCGTAGGAATAGCTATTGCCATGCGCGGTATTCGTAATGTTGCCCTTATTGGCACAATTGATGAATTGAGTATGACCCGCACCAGCATTTGCCACAAAACCAGCAGCAAACGGCGCGCTGCTGCCGGAGGTCTTGGTGTTGGTCACATTCGCCAAGTTGCGCACGTTCTCGAACGTGGCGCCGCGGATTACCTGGCCCACCAGAGCACCCAGGTAGTTATGGTCGGCACTCGTCACATCACCGGTAACCGTAAGATTGCGGATGACGGCACCGTCGGTGACCGCGCCGAACAGGCCGGCATAACCTGCGCTGTTTGTGCCCATGCCGCCGATGTTGATGGTATGCCCGTTGCCCTCGAACGTACCACGGAAGCTGTCCGTGGTATTGCGGCCGATGGGCGTCCAAGCCGCAGTGTCGGTGTCGGAGGCCAGATCCAAATCGGCCAGCAACTCGACGGTTGCGCCTTCAAACTTAGTGCCGGCGTTCACCAGCTGAGAGAATGTGAGCAGTTCGTCTTCGGTGGAGATGGTGAGCGGCTTCACGTTCACCGTGAACACTTCGCTGTCGGCGGTTGCCGTCTGGGCGCTGCTCTTGGCCGTGATGTCGGTGTTTGTAGCGCGGCAGAAATAGTAGAACGTACCCAGTTCGGTGGTGTCGGGCGCGAACGTGCTTGCCGTGGCGTCCTCGATCGCTTCCGCTGCGGCTTTGTCCGCGTCGGCGGCAGTCAGCTTGTACCACTGGTAGGATAGTTCGCCGCTTGCGCCCTCGGGCAGCTCGGCGACGGCCTCGATTTCCGTGGCTACCGGCTGCATGGCGTCTACGACAGTGGCTTCGGTCGGTGTGGCGAACACCGGCGCGGCTGCCTCGTGGGTGTTGCGCACACGAACTTCGGCCACGTTGGAGATGGCGAACGGGGCCTTTTCGCCGAACGTGTTGGTGACCGTCACGTAGTAGCGACCTACTTCGCCCGCAGCAAGCTCGGGGGTGAAGCTGGCCTCCGTGGCGTTGGTGATAGGCTCGTCCGTCTCGGGGTTCGGATCGCCCGTCTCGGGCGCCTTGTACCACTGATACGTGAGCGTGCCGTCAGAGCCGGTCTTGCCCGCCTCGGGCTTTTCGGCCACCACGGTCAAGGGCGCGATGGTTTCTTCAGCGTCGTATTCGGCGCTTTGCGGCTGGGTGGTGATGGTGGGCATGCCGCCTGCTTCCTCCCAGTACAGTGCCGGGTAGTCCTGCGGTGTGCGCGAATCGCCGCCGGCGATCCACATGCCCGCATAGTCGCCCGCATTCAGCGTGTTCACCATGTCTGCAGCTTTCAGCTGCGCATCGGTTTTAGAAACGTAGTAGGCAGCCGTGTGTCCGGCGTAGCTGCTGGAGCTTTGGTCGTTGGCACCCACGGGATTCACAGACGAAGAGTTCAGGAAGTAGGACACATCATTGCCGTTGGCAGGAACGCTCTGCGGCTTGAAACCGCCCACCGCACCGATGTAGTTGTTGTAGCTGGACACGCCGCCGGGTACGCTGCCGTAGTTGGCGCAGTTCTTGATTGCCGTGTACCAACCAGCGATGCCGCCCGTGCCGCGATTGGTGCTCTCGTTGGTAACCGTGCCCGCGTTGTAGCAAGACGTGATGGTGGTCGTGTAGTAATCGGAGCTGGACGTGCTGCGCACACCACCCACGATGCCGCCCACGCCTTCGGCCTTGCCGCTGATGGCGCCCTTGTTGTAGCAGCCTTTCACCGTGGTGGTGCCGTACGCACCGCCCACGATGCCGCCTGCTGTGGAGTAAGCGGTGCTGTAGCTGCTGTTGCCTTGCGTGGCGGTGACCGTGGCGTGGTTGCCGCAGTTCTCAACAAGGGTCGTGCCAGACGCGGTGGAGCCGATGATGCCGCCCACGTTGTACGTGCCGGTTATCGAGCTGTTCTCGCCGACGATGAGGTTTTTGATGACCGCGCCGTCGCGCGTGTTGCCGAACAGGCCAGCGCCGGCTGTGGTCATGCTGACCTGCACGCCGTCGATCGTATGGCCTTCGCCATCGAACGTGCCGGCGAAGTTGTTGATGGGATCCCAGCTCTTGGTGGTGTCGTCGGACTGTAGGTCCAAATCGGCCTTCAGGTGTACGGTCACGCCTTCGAAGGTCTGGCTGTAGCTGACGGCGCTCTTGAACGCGAGCAGCTCGGCCGGCGTGGAGATGGTGTACTCGCCCACCGTGATGGTGAAAGTGGGGCTGTCGGCTGTGGCCGTCTGCTCGCCCACGCGCGCAAACTCGTCGGTGTTGGTGGCACGGCAGAAGAAGTAGTAGGTGCCACCGTCGGTGGGCTTGAATGTGTAGGCGGCGCCGGTTGCGCCTTCGATGGCCTGGGCGTTGGTGCCGGTTGCGTCGTCTGCGGTGTACCACTGGTAGGTAAGGTCGCCCTTTTCGACCGTGGCCGTCGCCTCGAGCGCGTTGGCCGTGAGGATTTTGCCCTCGATGGCCTGCGCTTCGGCCGGGGTGGTGAACACAGGTGTTTCGGCCGCATAGTCGCCGAGCACCTTGATGGTGGCGGTCTTGGAGTTCACCGAAACAGGGTTGCCGTTGTTGGGATTGGTAACCGTGCAGAAGAAGCTGGCTTCGCTGCCAGGAGCCACCGTGGGCTGGTAAGTCTTGCCCGTGCCCACGGAATTCTCGCGGTCGGCGGTGTTGTACCAGGTGTAAGTAAGGCCTTCGTCGTCGCCGGACCCTTCGGGGAACTCGGCCGCAACGGTGAGCGCGGCAATGGTGTCGGCAGCCGCGTACTCGGCGCTTTCGGGATGCGTGGTGATAACCGGCGAGCCTTCGACCACTTCCCAATAGAGCTTCGGGCTGCCCTGGTCGCCGCCGTCGATCCAACGGTCGGCGTAAGCGCCGATGTTAAGCGCGCTTAGCAGCGGAGCGTCGTTGTAGTCGGCCGCGCCAGAAAGTTGGTCGGCGGTTACGGCGTTCACGTTGGTCTGCGTGGAAGCAGCAGCCGCATATGCGCAGCTGGAATCCAGATAGTAGCACGCATCATCAGCGCTGGAGATAGCCTGCCAGCTGCTGCCGGCAATGGCGCCGATGCCACGGTCGACACTAGCGTACACCGAAGTGACGGTGCCCACATTTACACAATTGCGCACATAGGCGCTCGCGCCATCGATGCCGCCCACATAGTAGTTGTTCGAATTGCGCAGCATGGTAACAGTACCGGTGTTATAGCAC
>CAMORQ010000168.1 GCA_946623915.1 uncultured Coriobacteriaceae bacterium
TGCGCCTGTGCTTATCACCGCACGCGCCAAACTGTCCAGTCAGACAGCTGCCATCCTGCGCAAACTCAGGCCTAAGAGGGTTATTATCGCTGGCGGCCCGGGTGCGGTCACCGATGGGGTGAAAAACAGCATCCGGTCCATCACCGGCACCACCCCGCAGCGTGTCTACGGTAATAGCGCGACCGACACCGCCGCTGCCCTGAACAGGACGTTCTTCAAGAAGGGAACCACCACAACCGCCATCTTGGCCACGTCGCAGGGTTTCTACGACGCGCTTGCCGCTGCACCTGTCTCCTACGCGAAGAACTACCCCATCTTCCTCGTGGAAAACAAGACGACCATCTCCAATTACACCATTTCAGCCATGAAGGCGTGCGGCATAAAGCAAGTTATCATCGCGGGCGGCGAAGGCGTGGTCGGCAAGAACATCGTCAGCCGGCTAAGCTCGAACGGCATCACCCTGAAAACGCGCCTGTGGGGCAACACGCTCTACGACACCAGCAAGGCAATCGCCGTTTGGGGCATACGCAACGGCATGACTGCCAACAACGTGGGCATCGCCACATCGAAGAACTATCCCGACGCATTGTGCGGTGCGGCAATGTGCGGCAAGAACAACGCCGTGTTGCTGCTGGCCGATTCCACCAACAGCAACCGCGCCACAAGCGTCCTTTCCACCTACAAGTCGCAGATTTCGAAAGCCTACGTATTCGGCGGTAAATTCGCCATATCCGATTCCGTCTATTCGCTCCTGCAGAAAGCAGTCAAATAGCAACCCTGCCTCTGTCTATCCGGGCAGGGCAACAGACTCCTCTACGCAACCCGGGCAGCAAGCCCCCATTCTGCCGCGCGGCGCTTCACGACGACCCAAGCATCGGCTCCCCTCAACGGCAAACGCCCTGTAATGCGGCGGCCGTCTCCATAATGTCGCGCAACACGCGGCAACCCTGCACAATGACAGGGGCCGCAGGACGAATCCTGCGGCCCCTGTCATTCATTGAACCAAGAACGGCTTAGAGCGCCTTCTTGGCAACCTCCACGAGCGCAGCGAACGCACCAGGGTCGTTCACGGCCATGTCGGCGAGAATCTTGCGGTCAAGTTCCACACCGGCCTTCTTCAGACCGTTCATGAACACCGAATAGCTCAGGCCGTTCAGGCGAGCAGCGGCGTTGATGCGCGTAATCCACAGGCGGCGGATTTCGCGCTTCTTGTTACGACGGTCGCGGTAGACGTACTGAAGCGAATGCTGCACCTGCTCTTTCGCAGCACGGTACGAGCGGGACTTTGCGCCATAGTAGCCCTTGGCGCGATTGAGGGTGGTACGACGCTTCTTGTGTGCGTGTACTGCACGCTTTACACGAGCCATGATTGGCCTCCTTTACCTTTAGCGGAGGCCGAGGTTGCGGGCAAGAACCTTCTGGTCTGCCGTCGCCACCTCGGTCTCGTGACGGAAATTACGCTTGCGCTTCTGGCTCTTCTTCGTCAGGATGTGGCTCTTGTAGGCCTTGGAGCGCATGATCTTACCGGAACCGGTAACGCGGAAACGCTTGGCGGTACCGCGATGGGTCTTCATCTTAGGCATGCTCGTTCCTCTCCTTTCCTTTTCTTCCTACGCTGCAGAGACTATTCTGCAGCTTCTTCTGCGGCAGCCTGGGCAGCCTTCATGGCTGCACCCACTGCCGTGGTTTCCTCTTCTTCGGGCGCATCCGAAGCCGTTTCGGCGGCGCCGCCCTTGTCTGCCGCAGCAGGTTTGGCACCCTGCTTGGCATCTTTCTTCTTCCCTGCTCCAGCAAGCGGCGCAATAAGCATATGCATGTTGCGCCCCTCCATCTTGGGCTGGGACTCGATCGCTGCCACATCCTTCAGGTCGTCTGCAAGACGCTCCAAAATGGAAAGCCCCTGCTCGGGATGGGCCATTTCGCGGCCGCGGAACATAATGGTGATCTTCACCTTGGAACCAGCCTCGAGGAAGCGCAGAATATGCTTCTTCTTAGTGGTGTAGTCGCCCACGTCGATCTTCGGGCGGAACTTCATTTCCTTGGTTTCGATCTTGGATTGGTTCTTGCGCGCCTGTTTGGCTTTAATGGCCTGATCGTACTTGAACTTGCCGTAGTCCATGATCCGGCACACAGGCGGATCCGCATTAGGGGCGATTTCCACCAAATCCAATCCCTCGTCATCGGCGATTTGCTGCGCGGAAGCAATCGGGTAAATGCCCATCTGCTCGCCATCGTAGCCGATCAAGCGCACCTCGCGTGCGTTGATCTCTTCATTGAGCCGCGGCTCTTGTGCTGCCAAAAGCACACCTCCTTTGCTCTTGCTCTACCCGTCCGCATCGGACGTACTGCAACAAAAAAAACCCGCAGGCAAGCGGGTGGTGAAAACGCGAAGGCATGCGCCTTCTTCGGTATTTCGCCTACCCATCAGCTTGCGCCGAACCAGGTGGGGGCGCATAAGCCCCGCTTGAAACAGCTTGGGTATAGTAGCACGTTTTCATGTGTCGCGCCAACGACAATACGGTTGTGTGTAGAGGTCGTGTATGCGCTTCGAATATCGACTTGAACGTGGTTTTCCCTTAACGAGTAGCCATGCCGATGACCGCACGAGGAGCTCGCGCAAAGCGCACAATTATTCATCGCGGCACATGGCGGGCAAACCGCGTGCACGCAAAGGGGCCGCACATAAGGCGGCCCCTGGTCTCACGCTTTGCAACCGCATGGCTCCGGTTGCGCAATCGCATATTAGCTTGTGGCGGCTTCGAACGCGTCGAAGACTTTGGCCTTGATAGCCCATGTGCCGCCAAACACATAGCCGCGCTTGATTTCGCCCTTGTGGGCTTTCGCGAACGATGTGTTGCGCCAATCATATTCGTCGGCGAGCACGAGCACAGCGTTGTTCATGCCACACAGGGCGCCGCCGCACAGGGCGTCTTCGTAGCCCTTCGATGTGGCCACGCCCATGTTGTTGGCGCTCATGCCGTTTCGCAGGCCCCAGTTGGCTACCGCAACGCTCGTGTCGTAGTGCTCATTGCCCCAGAGCTTCTCCATGATGCTGATGCCGTTTTTCGCAAGCGTGCGATCGATCGGCGTGTTCACCACAGAAGCACCGCCTGCCACGATTACCTGTTTAATGCCGCACGCCTTCATGGCGTTGAGCGTGTTCGTGGAGATGGTGTTCCTGTTCTCCACCAGGAAGATCGGGAAATGCTTGGCGTATGCCACCGGGCTTGCCGAAAGCGCATCGTAGTAGCTTTGCGACGTGGCCAAAATGGCGATGTTGCTGCGCTTACCAAAGAATGCTCTGTTCAGCGCTGCCGCCGTGTCGGTGGCCGATTGCCCGTATACACGCCGCGCGGTGACGCCAGTCGTGCTCTCAATCACGCGCTCGACGCCTTCGGACACGGCGCGGTAGCCGCCTGCGATGATCACGCGGGACGGCCTTAGGCGCTGCAGCTCGGAACGGGTCTGGGCCGTTAGGCGGTTCGTTTCGGTGATCAGGACCGGCGCGTTATACAGGCCCGCCACGCCGGACGCAGAAAGAGCATCGGGGAAGTCAGCCGACGTCGCGATGACAACCGTGCCGCCCGTGTTCTTCCAGCCGCGCTTGACGATTTCGCGCATGGTGTCAGGCGCCTCTTGACCCCACAGCCGGACCCAGATGTTCGACAGGTTGATGGTGTAGCTGGCCTTCGCGGCCCCGTACGTGCCACTCTTGGCCTTGTCCCAGCCATCCCAATCGATGTTCTTGTAACCAAGTTTCTTGTAGGTGTCCACCTGCTTCTGCACGTCGCTGGTAAGGGCACTGCCTGAAACCGTGGCGCTCAGCTTGGTAGTGGTCGCCGCCGTGCGCGTGAAAGTCTTGTAGCCCACGCCGCCCGTGTCGGTGGTGTACTGCACCTTCACCTTGATCGTCTTGTTCACGACGTTCTTGACGTAGTTCACGTTCTGGGTGACGTTTTTCGAGGTCGGCGTTACGGTCTGCGCCGCAACCTTACTGGCCGAATAGCCCGACACGCTCGGCGGCGTCACGGCCGGCCACGTGCTGGACTTTGGAGTCCAGGCGTTGTAGGTCACCTTGCCCGTTGCGTTGTCGATGGTCGCCGAACGGGTGAACGTAACCGTCTGCTCCTTGCTGGCTGGCGCTTTGGTGGCATCCGGCATCTTGTACACGATGGTGCGCGTCACTTCTTCGGCGAGCAGGAGGTCGGAAGGCACCTTCACCGTTCCGGCGGTGTTCAGCTTAGTGCCGGGCTTATAGAGCGACTTGTACGTCGCCATCGTGACGGTGGTCGTAGTCGAGCCCATCTTGATGTTGATGGTTCGATCAGCGCTGCCCACCTTCTCGGATGTCCCCTTGAACGGATTGCTGATAACTTTCCAACCGCTCTTCTGGAGCTCGGCAAGGCGGTCGTTTACCTTCTTGACAATCTCTTCGGAAAACGCCGTGCCTTCGGTTGCCTTGAACTGGTAGCCATTTGCGCCGGTGATATTCTTGTTGTTCGAATCGACAAAGTTCACGGTAACGGTGCGCTGGACCGGGGATGCCTTGATGACATAGCTGACCGTGCGGCTGCCCGTGTAGGTGCCCTTGCCGGTGATGGTGGCCGTGTAGGTGCCCGGGTCGGTGAAGTTGGCGTTGGGCTTCCACGAGATGGTGTAGTCCGTGCCTTCCTTCAGCGTGGTGGAGCCGTCCTTGACGACCACGGTGGGCGCCTGCTTCTTGCCGTTGTAGGTCTTCGAGGCCGGGTTGGGCGCCGTGATCGACTTGTTGTCGGTGCCGATGCTCTTCTTGGCGCCTGCAGGCTTGCTCAGGGTAACGGTATAGGCGGTCTTGGCCGCGTGGAACGTGCCGCTCTTGGCCTTATCCCAACCACCCCAATCGACCTGCGTGTAGCCGTCCTTCTTGAATTCATCAACCTTGGCCTGCACTTCGGAAACAATGCTGGTTCCGTCACTACCCTTCGTGGAAAGCTTCTGCGACGAATCGCTTGTAGTTGCAGTGGTGCTCCAAGAGGTACCGCCGGCTTTCGTCACCGTGACCCTGATGGTCTTCGACACGCCGTTGATCTTGTAGGTGACCGTGCGGCTGCCCGTGTAGGTGCCCTTGCCGGTGATGGTGGCCGTGTAGGT
>CAMORQ010000169.1 GCA_946623915.1 uncultured Coriobacteriaceae bacterium
CGCAGCAGCAGCGGAAGCCGAAGCCGCTGAAGGCGAAGAAGCCGCCGAAGAGGCACCCGCCGAAGAGGCTGCAGAAGAATAACAACCGGATTCGTCCGCATATCAAGTTGAAAAAGCCGCGTCATGCGGCTTTTTCAATGCGTGAAGACTAGTACGGTCGGCGGGCGGGCTTCACCACGCCGAGATACCAATGCAAAAAGGCGTCTTCCGGATCGGTTCCGCTTTTCATGGCACGTTCAGCAGCCCTTGCCGTGGCTAAGGCATCGACCAATTCGGCGTCGGTGAACCCCCGAGCCCAAAGCGCATGGTTCTTCACGCGCCAATCGGGTACATGCAGATAGCTTGCCAACGCGCCCGACTGCCCGCGATTTGCCAAACTCTTCGCGGCAATCAGCTCGCGCACACGCGTGACGCACATGGCAAGCAGGGCGTAGGGCGTTGTGGATTCCATACGGCTTCTCAGCTGCAGGCACTTCTGCATGTTCCTGGCGCTGAACGCATCGACGAACTCCCACGGTTTCGCCTCGGCCGTACGGCTGACCAAACTGGCAACTTCGCTGTCGTTGATCGGGTCGCTGCCCCGGTGAGCAAGCGCGAGCTTGCGCAACTCCGCATCGAGCGCGACGGTGTTCTCCCCCACCAAATCGACGAGCAAGCTGGCCGCCGAATCGGTTATAACCGCACCATGGGATGTGGCCATAGCCCTTACTTTCGCAGGCAGTTCGCGCAGCTTCGGCGGAGTGCAGTCGATGATGGCCTGGCTGCCTAGCTTTGCCACCGCCTTGTACAGACGGGTGTTCTTGGCCAGTCCAGAAGCCACCAGACACAGCACCGTCGTCGCCGACGGCTGTTCCAGGTAGGCGATTATCTGGTCCTGGTCGGCTTTCTTCAACCGGTCGACGGCTTCCACGTGCACCAAGCGCACCGTGGATGCGAACGGGAGCGTATTGCACGCAGAAACGATAGCCTCTCCTTCTGCCGATTCGCCGTTGAACGAATCGAAATTGAAGGATATGTCGCCCTCTTCCTCGACGCGCGCACGCAAGCGTTTCACGACGGTTTGCCGCTTCAGCTCGTCGGTTCCCGTCACCAAATACGCAGAGAGCAAGGGTTGTTTGCCAGTGTCAGCCATAGGTTCATTGTAGCAGTGCTCATCCTGGAATACACCACCATGTGCCATCATCTCGAAGAGACCACGTTAACGGATTCCTGTTTCACCTGAACCACCACATCCCCCGATACATCAGTCCTGAAAACGGCGACGTCGGCGTCTTCGAGAATCGATATAGTGCCGGGGTCCGGATGCCCGTATCTGTTGTTGAGGCCCGCGCTCACCAACGCTAGACGCGGAGAAATCGTCGAAAGCTGTTCGGCCGACACGGCGCCTGCAGAGCCGTGGTGACCCACTTTCAGGATGTCCGCATGGACAAGGTCGCCCTCGCTTTCAAGCGCGGAGAGCACCTCCGATTCCGCATCGCCGCAAAACAGGGCGCTCGCCTCGCAGGTGCCATCGGCGTCCGCGTCTGCACGCACGTACATGACGATGCTATCGGCGTTTCCCCCTTCCTCTGAAAACGATGCAGGATGGACCACTTCGGCGCTGAACGCACCCCAGGCAAGCATGTCGCCCGCACGCACTCCTTCAAGCGAGACGCCCGCTGCCGAAGCGCGCAATGACGCGCAGTTGTCGCATGGGCACGTGATCAGATCGGAAGCCACCACCACACGGTCGACCTCAACGAAATCGAGGATGGAAGGCAAACTGCCGCAATGGTCGTCGTCTGCGTGGGTTATGACTACGGCGTCCAAATGCCTTACGTCATGACGCGCCAAGCCCTGCAAGACCGACGAATCTTCGTTGCCCGTATCGACCAGGACGGCACGATGTCCGCTGCGCAGCACGAACGCATCGCCCTGCCCCACGTCAATCATGACGATTTCGCAACCATGGCTCGCAGGAAGGACAACGAAGATGCCGCATAACATGGCGAAGATAGTCGCGAGCGAACCGTATGCGCGTCGTGGCGTTGGCGCAGGCCATTTCCACAGAAGCACTGCCGCGATGGCGATTGTGCCAACCAGTGCAGCACCCATGGGAACATACGACACGGTCGCCGCAAGCGGGACCGACGCAAACGCGCCGACCATCGAGCAAAACCAATCGGCCGCCTCGCACATGATTCCCACAAAAGGAGCTGCAGGCGCAAACACGGCCGCAAGAAGACCCGCCGCCATGCCACCAACGCAGAGAAACGCGAAGATGGGAGTCGAAACGATGTTGGCCAACGGAGCCACAAGCGACGTCTGCCCGAACAGCGCCGCCGACACCAACGACGTGGCCGCGATGGCGGATAGCGTCATGCCCAGCAGTCCGCATAGGTAATCGGCCTTCCCGCGCATCAGCACACTTGACCACTGTGCGAAATAAGCGGAAAACAACACGATGCCTGCAGTCGCAAGGGCAGAAAGCAGGAACGAAACCGAAAGGCACAAGTGGGGCTGCAAGACGATGCAGCCTATAACGCATACGCTGAGCGCATTGACTGAAAACGAAGCGCGCCTTCCAAAATGGGCAGCAAGCGTGCACGAAGCCATTACGCAGGCGCGCAAGGCCGAATGGGGTGCCCCAGTAAGCAGAACGAACAGAACGCACGATAGAACCTGAGATGCGACGATGCATGCCTTCGGAGCCCGAAGAGCGCCCATCACAGTCCCAAGCGCAGCGACGGCGATGCTTAAATGGGCACCCGACACGGCAACGAGATGCGCAAGTCCGATGCGCCTGACCTGCGCGTACAAATCGCTTTCAAGCAGATCTCGACGATCGCCGAAGACTATCGATCGCATGAATTGCTCGCCCGCCCCTTCATGGACCTTGTACGCCGCAATTCCAGCTTCCCTGATTCGAGAAACAAAACCGAGAACACCGCCCGGAGCCGAAGAATCGATTTTGCCGGGAGACACGCTTCCAGCTAGACCGCGCCCCCAGTAGTATTCGGCAGCCGTGTCGGAAGGAGCGCGTATCTCGCAATTGGATACGAACGCGTCCCAGAGTTTCGGCGATGCCCCCGAAGGCATGCTCACGCGCACGAGGAAATCGCGTCCGTTTTCGTCGCGCGCCCGTGCGACGCCGTACATCCCGAATTCGGACGCATGGACGTCTTCGACGATTTGGAACACGTAGCGTTTGGGGCCCGCATGTTCGACGTATGCGCTCTGAACGTGGCCGAGATAGGCAGCCTGAGCCGCACACGACACACCCAAGCTTGCGCCGAGGACGACGAGCACCAAAGGGTTCATGCGAGCACATGGGCAGGTTCTGCGCGCTTTTGCGAGAACTAAAGCGCATGTAACCGCGCACGCGATGCCGAAGAACGAGGCGGCGAAGTCCATGGCGGTGCCACAGCGCATAAGGCCCTTCAAGCATGCCGCAGTGCTTGCCCACAACCCCAAAGCGACAAACAGCAAGGGGGGAACCGCGGGACGCGATAGGTGTTCTTCGCGACCCGTCACGTGCATATAAGGTCGGCAAGTGATGCGTACTTCTTTTCGCCTATGCCCGAAACGCGTTTCAGATCGTCAGGCGATGAAAAGGGGCCGTCCTGTTCGCGACTTGCGACAATCTTCGCTGCAGTGGCAGGACCCACTCCGGGCAGCGATTCCAACTCTTCCTGCGTTGCCGTGTTGATGTTGACCAAACCGGATGCACTCTGGCCCGCTGCAGGCGAACCAACGTCGGAGCCTGCCGCCTGGGCAGGCGCCTGGTCGGCAGGAACATTTTCATCGATCGAAGGAACATGAACCTGTTCGCCATCGACAAGCACCCTGGCCAAATTGTTGCAATCGGTGTTCGCATCTTGCGTAAAACCGCCGGCCGCCCCGATTGCATCACCCACGCGGGCCCCTTCGGAGAGCACCACGACCCCCGGATTGGCCACTTTCCCGCTGACGAACACCACAACCTCTGCCGGGCTACCTGCATCCGACGATGCACTGGTGGACTCCAATGCAGGCGCGCTTGAATCCCCGCCGAGCGAGCTTTGGCCTTCAGCAGCTCCTTTGTCTACATCCAGCTGCATGGAAGAAGAAGCGGGAGAATCGAGCGTGAACGTCGAGCCCGACGCAGCGCCCATAACGTTTCCGGCAAACAGCACGCACGCGATTCCCGCCACGACGAGAACGCCTACGAGCACGGGGGCAGGCGTGTCGGTGGCGTGAGCTTGGGCACGCAGCGATTCTGCAGATTCGACAAAGGGCAAAGCGGGGCCTTTCGGGTCTTTTGCGTCAACGATAGCGAGCAAGGCCACCAGAAAACTCATCGGGTTGTACCCGGAAAACCACCAAAAACGCCCCAGAAACGTCAACGAAAACTCAGCGGTGTGTACCCGGAAATGCCCTTCGGCAGGTCAGGGCTTATCTTTTGTAAGCAGGACAGGCGTAATCGTGAATCTCGGTATCTTCACATATCTGCGCAACCCATTCGTCGATGGGAAGCTTTTCTTCAGCGGCGCGCACAGCGTCGAGTTTTGCGTGCGTTTCGGGATTCCGCGGAATGAACAGCGTGCAGCAATCGGCAGCATCCTGGCTTGAGATATCGAACGTCCCCAAATCCTGTGCCTGCTCAATTATGTCCTGCTTGTCCGAGCCGATCAAAGGACGCAGAACCGGCATGTCCACGGCATCATCGGTCGCTGCGATGTTGTCAAGGGTCTGCGACGCAACCTGACCGAGGCTTTCGCCCGTTACCAGTCCGCGTGCCCGTTCTCGATGGGCAATTTCTTGCGCAACCTTGAACATGAGGCGACGGTACATGATCACCCGCAATTCAGGTGGAACCGTCGCGGCTATCTGGCGCTGGTAGGACCCGAACGGCACCACGTGAACGCGTGCGATGCATCCGGTGCGCTCGAGCACATGGGCTATGTCGTCGACGAGGTATTCGCTCGTTGCCGACGCCTCCGGGCGACCGCTAAAGTGAACGCCGATGCACACTGCCCCACGGCGAGCCATCTTCCATGTGGCGACG
>CAMORQ010000170.1 GCA_946623915.1 uncultured Coriobacteriaceae bacterium
CGCATATACGTTATCAAATAAAGGACCAGTTCACAACGGTAAAAACACCGCAATAAAAGGCGAGGCCTGACCTCCAAGGACGGCATTATAGTCGCATACTACTACCATATCTACAGTCTTAGCGCAGACAGTACATCAGTCGATAGCGTTTAGCGATTCAAGTCTGCCACAACGGACAAACAGGCTCGGCGAGAGTACGCTCCAGTCCTTTCGTACACCCGCACGGAAAACCGAAGGCCCCGCTCAATGGCGAGGCCTTCTCTACATGCCGCTTACCGGGTAAACGACTCGCGAACAACGCGATCGCTGCTCTTCGGACTAGTACTCCAAATCTGCTTCCGTAATCTTGCCGGCAAAGCCGCGGTAGCACAGGAAGTGGTAGAACAACAGGATGGGCAGGCCGACGACCGTGATGCCGGTCATCCACATGAGGGTGAGGTCCTCGCTTGCAGCATCGCCCACCGTGACCGGATTTGCCATGAGGCTGTCGGGGATCCAGTTCGGGAACATGGCGAACGCTGCACAGAAGCACAGGCCCAGGCATACGACGGCGGAAACGATGAAGATCTTCAGATCGCTTTCGCCCTTGCCCGACCAGCTGTAGACCAGGAACATGCCCGCCAGGGCCACAACGCCGAACACCACGGACAGCACAACAAGCGACGGAGTGCCGGCAACGCCGAGAAGCGCGCCCAGAACACCGGCCTGCGGGTCGATGCCCATGCCGACGAACCAGAGGATGGCGCCGACCACGAACAGAATCATTTCGAACAGCGCGAACTTGGGACGCAGCGCAACGGCTTTGTCGTGCAGCTCGCCTTCGGTCTTGACCGCCAACCAGCACGAACCCAGAAGCAGCATGTGCATGAGGCCGACCAGGCCTGCAACCAGGGCGAACGGGCGGAGCAAGAACACGAAGCTGATCGGGAACGGAAGGGCCATGTTGCCCTGCGCATCCAAGGGCACACCCATCATGGTGTCGCCCACGGCAACGCCGAACAACAGGGCGGGAAGCGCGCTGCCCAGGAAGAACAGCACATCCCACAGACCCGCATGGTCGCGGTCGTGGGCGCGCGTCTCGAGCGAAACGGCGCGCACGATAAGCGCAAACAGCACGAGCATGATGGCGAGATAGTAGCCGCTGAACGTGGTGGCGTAAGCCGGAGCGAACGCTGCGAACAGCGCACCGCCGCCCGTGAGCAACCACACTTCGTTACCGTCCCAGACAGGACCGATCGAGCGGCGCATGGTCGCCTTGGTCTTTTCGTCCTTACCCAGGAAGGGATAGAGCGTACCCACACCCAGGTCGAATCCGTCGAGAATGAAATAGCCAGAGATTACTACGAAGATGAGGATGAACCACAGTACATTCCAAAACGTCAACATGCTAGGCCACCTCCCCTGCAGCAACAGCTTCCGGGCCTTCCTTGGCGATGCGGAACGCATTCTTCAGGAACAGGTACAGAAGCAGACCGTACACAACAACGAACAGAACCATGGTGATGATCAGCTGCACGGCGTCGACGGCCGGCGAAATGGCATCGGCAACCAAGAGCTCTTCCCACACGATCCACGGTTGACGACCGAACTCGGCCACGAGCCAGCCGGCTTCGATGGCGAGAAGCGGAATAAGGGGAGCGATGTACATGACCTTGAGCAAGCCCGCAGGCGCTTCGCCTCCCTTGTTGATTTTGGCGCGGATGATCAAAGCGAAGATCGTCCACAGGAAAATGCCGCCGTACAGAGCGACCATCAAATGGTAGCTCTGGAAGGTGATCTGCACAGGAGCCGTAGCGTCGACCGCAAGCTCTGCGTCAGATCCGACCTGCTGAGTGAAGCGCTCGCCGTTCTGCAGATAGTCGGGATTGCTGCGAATTTCCTCGATGCGCTTCGCGAAGTTTTCTTGAGCTGTGTTCAGGCCGATGGTCTCGCGCGTAGGATCGCCCCAGGCGAGCAGCGACGTGCCGCCATCGAGCAGCTTGATGCCGTTGACCGTCTGATTGGCTTCGTCGACCCAGCCAAACAGGTACAGATGTGCAGGACCGTCTTCGTACTGGCCTTCCATGGCAGCCAGCTTCTCGGGCTGGTGCTCGGCAACAGCGACAGCCTGCTGATGGGCCGTAGGCAGCATGATGATGCAGGCGACCAGCGCGACGATCGCGCCCACCTGGATCTGGCGCTTGCCGAAGTAGCTGTCCTTGTTCTTGCGCAGATGGTACGCACCGACCGCAAGCGCGATGAACGCGCCCATCAGGATGAGTGCGTCAACCGTGTGCGTGAAACGCGCGAGCGTAGACGGGTTGAACGCGGCCGCGAAGAAGTCGGTCATGATGGCCTTGCCATCCTGAACCGCATAACCGGCAGGCGTCTGCATCCACGAGTTGGCGATCAGAATCCACAGGCAGCTGAGCGCAGAGCCCGCGAACACCAGCCAAGCGGAAACCGTGTGGAACTTTTCGGAGACCTTGCCACGGCCGAGCAATAGCACGCCCAAAAACGTCGACTCCATGAAGAATGCCAGCAGAGCCTCTGCGGCAAGCGGAGCACCGAAGATGTCGCCCACGAAACGCGAGTAGTTCGCCCAGTTGGTACCGAAGCTGAACTCCATCGTGATACCGGTGGCAACACCCATGGCAAACGTGACGGTGAAGAATTTAACCCACCATTTCGCGATTGCCAGATCCTCGGGCTTGCGGGTCTTATAGTAGCGCGTTTGCATGAGTGCGACTATAAGGCCCAGACCGACATTGATCGGCACGAAAACGAAGTGGTACGCTGCAGTGACAGCAAACTGCAATCGTGCCAAGAACTCAACATCCATGCCCTTCCCCTTTCCTTCTCTTTGGGCGCCTTGCCCGTTCGCCTTCTAATGCGATTAATACAGTATCATTTCGTTACCGAAACGTCAATAAAAGATACAGGGTTAGTAGCATTTAATACGCCCTATTCCCTTCTTCTGAAATAATCCCTGATGGCAAAAAGAAACTCTAGGGAAATGATTGGTATTTTTTTGCAGAATCTGGCTCTTCGGTAGTTTCTGCGGATGTAGTTTCGCCGATGCCCACCCTGCTGCTTTCGCCAATCGGTGCCTGTTTTGGCAATTCGAGCCGGTTGTGAGGGATTCAAGCCCTTGAAAGCCTCACGACAGGCCCGAATGGCCAAAATCGACCGAAAACACCCTCACAACCGGCTCGAATTGCCAAAAAGGCCCTTGATTTCGAAAAGTAGCCGGGCGCACGCGCACGGGCCTGCAGCCCGACGCGCGACCGGGGATGGAGGCGTTTCGCGTTCGCGCACGGAAACGCACATAAGCGGGGAGGCGTTTCGCGCCAGCGCTCGCGCATGCCTTGGCCTCGGCCCGCGAAGCGCAGACGCTACCTACAAAGCGATGCCTTCCCCGAAGAGCAACTCGCGCTCTTCGGGAGGGAGTTCCGCGCGAGCCTGGTCGCGCAGCGTGTTCACCTGGATGAAGAACTGCCGCATCATCACCACCATCAGGTAGCGCCCTGCAGGGGTAAGCGTAAGCTGATTGGCATCGTCGATGGCGAACGCCCTGTTCGCGCGCATGAACGCCATTTCGGCGGGAAGGCCCCGCTCGACGCTCGTCCCGAAATCGGCCGCGAATTGGCGCTTGTCCAGGCGAAGCCCGAACAACTGCATCATGAACCGGTAGCGCATCTGGTCGCGTTTGGAGAATCGCACGCGCCCCATTAACGAAAGGTTGCCCGACTCGATGGCGGCATTGTATTCGCGCAGCGAGAACGTGTTCACGTAGAGTGTGTTGCCCAAATACGTGATGCCGCCGCTGCCCACGGCCGGGTACTCTTCGGCCGTCACGACGTACTCGTCGACCAACGCCGTCGAAGCGTCGCGGTTGAACGTCCATGCGCTCGAAAAACCGAACCCGGCATCGACCAGAGCATTCCAAATGATTTCGTAAAAATGCTTTTCGCGGTCGTAGTCCACCTTCCCCACCGTTTCGGCAAGCTTGCGTTCGACCGACGGCGAAGCCATCAGCGGATAGAACGTGGTCTGGCTGCAGCCGCTTTCCAGCACGAAAGCGAGGTCTTCCACCAGCATGTCTTCGGTTTGCGCCGGAAAGTTGAAGATCATGTCGACGTTGAACGTGATCGGGTACTTCGCCGTTTCCTGAATGCGTGCGAAAATCTCTTCGGAACTGCCGTACTTTTCGTAACGGTCCATCTGCTTAAGCAGCGTGTCGTTGGCGCTTTGCACGCCGACGCTCAGGCGCTGCACGCGACCGGACAGGGGCTCGAGCACTTCTGGAATGAGGTGGTTGGGATTGGTTTCCGTGGACACTTCGTCGATGGAGAACAGCTCGCGCGCAAGGTCGATGGTCTTGCACAGTTCGTCTATCATAACCGTCGGCGTCCCGCCACCGATGTAGAGCATGTTGAAGTCGTAGCCGGCGTCGCAGAGCATGCGCAGTTCCGCGCGCAAGTTCTTGAAATAACGGGTGGCGCGGTCCTCATCGTGGGGGAAACGGTTGAAACTGCAATATGGGCAAAGCCGTTCGCAAAACGGCACATGGGCGTAGAGCATGTACTTGCGCCCCATGTTGGGCACTGGCAGCCGCTTGATGCCGACTGGGCCTAGATTAAGGCAGCTGTTGCCGATGGTCGAAACAACCCGAGAAAGAATGCGTTCACTGAGCATGAAATGTAGCGCCTACTCCCAGGAAGAACGGCCCGCAGCCGCTTTGGCGCCGATGTCAGTGCGCAGCTGTTTGCCCTCGAAATTGATGAGGTCGCACGCCTCGTAGGCGCGCTCACGCGCCTGTTCGAACGTGTCGCCGAGGGCCACCACGTTCAAAACGCGGCCACCCGCGGTCACCAATTCGCCGTCGGTGTTAAGCGCGGTGCCCGCATGGAACACCACGACATCGTCGAGCGCTTCCGCTTCGTCCACGCCCAAGATGACCTTGCCGGTTTCGTAGGAGCCAGGATATCCCTCGCTGGCAAGAACTACGCACAC
>CAMORQ010000171.1 GCA_946623915.1 uncultured Coriobacteriaceae bacterium
TCTCGGGGTCCTCCTGCGGCTCGGGCGGGGGCGTGACGAGCACTTCGTTGGTAGTCTTCGGGTTATCGTTCAGACGAACGATTGCTTCATTGGGCACGTTGCATGCTTCGCCGTAAGCCTCAATCAGCTCGGCGTCTGTAACGTTGCTGCGAATATGGGCTTTAATCGTCAGCGTAACGGTCTGACCAGCCAACTTGGAGGCGTCGTTGACAACAACAGACACAACCTGGCCCTTGACGGTGGGCTGGATGTCCGCGAGGCTGAACGTGGCTTCGTCGATGGCAAGCTGGGTTACCAGCGTGTCGGTGATTTCGACCTTATCAACGCCCTGCGGGATGAACTGATCAATTGTGTAGGTGAACACCTCGTCACGGTTGGCCAATGCGAGCGGTTCGGTGGTTGCAGACTCATCAAGGCCGTGCTTCTTGCCGTTGACCTTCTTCTCGGGGTTGCTCGGAGGCGTGACCAGCACTTCGTTGGTAGTCTTCGGGTTGTCGTTGATGGTGACGGTCGCCTTGTTCGGAACGGACGTAGAGCCATACTTCTCGAACAGTTGAGCGTCCGTAACACCATCGCGCAGCTTGGCGTTAATGGTAAGGGTGGCGTCGGTAATCGACGACACGACCGGATTGCCTTCGGCGACGGCAGTTACCTTGTTGCCATCGACCGTAACGGTAGCGCCTTCGAGGTCGATGGAAGCGTCCACAACCTGCAGCACGTCTTCGAGCGTGTCTTCGAAGACGACCTTGGTTACACCGCCGAGGATGGACTGCTTAACGGTGTAGGTGAAGACTTCGGAGCGATTCTCGAGCGCAACCTCTTCCTTCTGCCCGTTGACAAGTTTCTCGGGGTCGGGCTGCTCGACCGTGTTAGTAATAGTGAAGTCGGGGGCCTCTCCGGAAACTTCGGAGCCCTTCAAGACAAGCTTCGTTTCTTCCAGACCGGTCACTTCGCCTTCGGTGATGCCGTAGGTGATGCCCTTCAGCTTCGGCAGCGCGTCGAACGATCCTTTCGGGTTCTTGCCGTCGAGCACGAGCGTCTTGCCTTCAACGGCTTCGTCGTTTTGCGTCAGCTGGACGGTCACTTGGGCGCCGCGCGGGAAGTTGACGGCAGCATTGCCCATCTTCCAGACCTTGTTGACGTTGATGACGGTTTCTTCGGGAACGATCGTGACCGTGTTGGAGCTCAGCTCCTTGGTCACATCGTTGGGGAAGCTCACCGTGTACGTAGCCTTGGCGGCAACACCGGAGTGCTTCTCTTCGCCATCGAGGACCTTGCCGGGCTCGTTGTCGGTGTTGTTGTCGGTAATGTCTTTCCAGCACTCTTCGACCTTCAGCGATTCAATGCTGCGGTATTTGTCCTGGATGCGTGCGTTCACCGTAATCTGGACCCATTTGCCCTGGACCTTGCCCAACGGAGCATCTTTGGAGATGTTCACCGTCAGGGTCTGGCCGTCGATCTTAGGCTCTTGGAAGGCGACGTCAATGTCGGCGACCTTCTTATCGGAAGCGACCGTGCCGTTCACCTTGTGGTCGTTGGAGTCCTTGACCACGATGGACTGGATGGCCTTCAACGGGTCGGTGGTGGGGTTGCCGTCGGCATCGGCGAATTCGGCCTGGCAGCCGAGGGTATCGTTGATGGTGATGCCAGTGGCGCCTGCAGGCACGTACGCCAGAATATCGTAGGTAAAGTGCTGGTCGAAGTTGACGATGTTGTCGTGGACATTCTTGTTCACGTACTTCTCGACTTCGGGAGCGCGGTCGTTTGAAAGCGGCGCCTTAAGCGCAATGTCGGAATAAGCGATTTCGAAGAGCTTTTCGACCGTGCCGTCTTCGTGAATACGGTTGTAATCCTTCATGCCCTTCTTGGCATCTTCAAGGGCTACCTCGCCAGGCACGAAGAAGTATTCGTCGCTTTCGACGTACTTGCCACTTTCGTCCTTAACCAATTCCTTGAACGAGAGCATGGTGTCCTTGGCGCTCAGAACGATTTCGCTCGAACGGCCAGCGTTGATAAGCTCGGCCAAACGCTCGGAGCCAGCTTTGACGCTAAGGTCGATGATTTCCTTAGAGTCGGGGTCGACCAGATCGAAGACCTTCAAAGCGTTGCCGTTGCTGTCTTTGACGACCAGCGGAAGCTGGAAACCACCGTTCCAGGTGCTGCCCGTGGGCTTACTTTCCCACGTTGCGTCTTTTTCGGAGCCGTTAGCAGTGCCGTCGAGCTCGATGGTTGCAACGGGGGCCTGATTGCCTTCGGCGTCCTTCACGAGAACCTGGACCTGAACGGGCCGCTGCTCGACGCTGGAAGACCAAGCCTTCGAAACATTCATGCGCGCTTCGACAGTAGCCATATCTTTCGGGTTACCGAACACGAGCGAGCCGTTAGAGCCGATGCCGCCGCCGCGACGGGCAGCGTTGTTGTAGATCTGCACGCCACTGTGCTCGGTGACGCTGCCAGTGCCAGAGATGCTGTTCGTCAGGTTGACGATGTCGCTGTTGGCACCAACGGATACATAGTTGGCCATGTCGTTATTTTCGTCGAGCCAGCTGGTTTCACCTTCAGGCAGCATGATTAACGCGCCACCCGTGCCGCTGTCGGAATGGAGGTCAGAGCCGCCCTTGACGTTTTTGGCATAAGCGCCTGTGGCGGTAGCAGGCGTGGCGCCTTCAGCGTAGTTGTCGTAAATGAAGACCTTGTTGGCATCGCTGAGGTCGAGGATGGTGGTGCCGTAGGGGCACAGCCAAACGCCGCCGCCCGTGCCGTCGTTGGGCCAGAAGTCTGTCTTGTCGTCGGTCAGACCGCTAATGGCATCGCCCCAGAGGATGGATGCGTCGTCGTCGGAGCTAGTTTTGGGAGCAAGGGCGTTGGACATGACGCCACCCACGCCGTCAACGGAAGGAGTGTCGCGGCGGATGGCATAGTTATTGTAGATGTTGCCTTGCTCGAGATAGAGGTTGTAGGAGTAGTGAGACCAGTCGCCCATGCCGTAGATGGCGCCGCCGATGGCGCGGGAGACGTTGCCGGTCAGCTCGCCGCCAAGCAGGGAGACGCCGTTGGAATCGACCAGGATGGCGCCGCCGCGGGTGAAGGAAGTGTTGTTGGCAAGGCTGCCGTTGACGAGCGTGAACTTGCCGTCGACGCGGTCTTCTTCACCGCCGCCGTTGCCGAGCAGCCAATCGATGCCGTTCTGGGTGGCGTAAACTGCACCGCCGCCGAACCAAGCGACGTTTTCGGTCATAGATCCGCCATGCATGTAGATGGCACCGCCGTCTTCGACGGTGGAGCCACCACCGAAGCCGAAGCCGACGTTGCGAGAAATGGAAGCGCCGCTCAGGGTAACCTCGGTGCCGCTGTCGGTAGCCATGACGCCACCGGTATCACCGCGGTTGTTGTCGATGCTTCCGCCGGTGATTTCAGCCTTAGCGCCATTGGCGAAAATGATGCCGCCTGCCGTACCCGTGATACCGGATCCCGGGTTGCCGTTGTCGATGCCAGCATCCTTCTTGCGACGGCCGTACGCGTCGTTGACGCGCGGGGAATTAGGAGCAGCGCCCTTGACGTACATCTTGATGCTATTGGCGTCAGTCGCAGACATGGAGTCGTCGGCAACGTAGCCCACCACATTATTCGTAATGGCACCAGAGGCCATGTTCATAGCACCCGTCACCACAACGGGAGCCACATGCTTGGGTGTGGTGTCCTTGTCGTTGGAAGTGTAGAAGTCGCGCAGTATGGCACCGTTAACATTGAGGGCGCCGCCACTTTCAACTTGAACGAAGAAACCGCGCGGTGCATCGGAAGTGCCGGAAGCAAAGTCACTCGAAGTGAAATTCACCGCTACCGTATTTTGGCTTGCATCGCGCGTCTTGCCCGACAGGACGACGTTGGCTTCCAAGGTGAGCGTGCCGCTCGCAACGTCGAACACCGGGAAGTCCACGTTGCCGCCAGCGCGGTAGATCGTGCCGTTGCCTGTGACCGTCGCGTTCTTCGTGACGTTCACTTGGCTGTACGCCACGATGTCTTCGTCGAGACGAACAGTCTTACCGTTTTCGACAGCAGACTTGAAGCTGTTCCACTTTTCCTGAGGAGTGTTGCCTTCGACGGCAACAGCGCTCGTCGAGCTGAACCAGAATACACCTCCCAACACTGCTAGGATGACAGCCGCCGCTGCCAGGATGTACGCTGTGCTCTTTCGAGCGGTCCTCTGCGTAGCCATGCCTCTTCCTTCCACAACGCCAATATGCAGTGCCAACATCCAGTCGGTCACTGCTTTTACCCATGCGAAGACACGGGCCTAAGCCCGTGCTTTACGTACTTCTTCGGCTGTTACGTTAGGAGATAAGCTTCTTCCATCTCGAAAAGATACCTATATAATAGCATTTAACTCAATATATAGTCAATGAGGTTAGTCGACTTTATTGTTTACCTGGGGATATGGTACGGTGCTCTGCATCTTACTCCATATCTTGTATGTAACTTGCATCCCATACCATTATCTTGTGATATGAAGACAATTCGACACGCTGATTATTCAACTTGCGTGCCAATAATTAGTGATGTTTTGAATTTGTCAGGTTGGGAAAGCTGACAAATGGCTACGACGCATTTGTCGGGTCAAATTGAAGGCAGCCCCCGCCGGTTAAGGCGGAGGCTGCGATTACCCGAAGAGTTTTAGCTCAGGCTAACGTTCGTTGCGGCGGCGCAGCGCCAGGGCGCCGGCCGCGAGGGCCACGAGCGCCAGGGCGCCGAGGCCGGCGACCAGCCCGCCGTACTCGTCGAGGGTCTTGACCGCCAGGTCGCGCGCGGCGCTGACCACGCCGCCGGAGGGCGCGCTCGCCGAAGGCGTGCTGGCCACGGGCGTCGCGGCGGTGGACGGCGCCGGAGCCGTGGTCGGGGTGGCCGTCACGGTCTTCTTCTCCGTTGTCTCGGGCGCGGGGGACTCGGGCGTCTCGGGCGTC
>CAMORQ010000172.1 GCA_946623915.1 uncultured Coriobacteriaceae bacterium
GCCAGGTCACGCGTTTTTCATCGAGTGCAAAGCCGAACCAAAAGTGGTCACAAGGGGAATGCGGTAAAAACTTGGACCTCCCATAGGCCCGCGCAGCGGGCAGAAAGGAGGGCGATATGTACCCGAAGGAAGAGCGGGAGCGGATTCTCGCGGACTGGCTCGAGAGCGGCCTGCCGATGGCGGTCTTCTGCGCTCTGCCAGGTCGCCCCAGCAGGCAGGCGCTCAGAACCTGGAGGCAGCAGGCAGAAGCCGGCATGCTCGATGTTCCCGAGCGGCGGGTGCGGGGTCGCGCGGAGCACCCCAAGCACACCAGGTACCCCGACGGGACCAAGCAGGAGGCGCTGGCCCTGGTGGGCAAGGGGATGCGGCCCTGCGACGCGGCCCGCAGGCTCAAGATCCCCCCGAGCGCCATCCACAGCTGGATTGCGAAGGAGCGACGCGCTACCATGGGGCCGAAGGAGGCGCCCATGGCAAAGAAGAAGGACCTTCCCGCCGCCGGCGGGGACAACGCCCGGATAGCCGAGCTCGAGCTGCAGATCGCGGTGCTCAAGGAGATCATACGCGACCCAAAAGCCGCAGGCCCGGAGAATCTCTCGAACAGACGGAAAGTCGAATTAGGAGAGAGGCTGAGGCGGGACTCAGGACTCTCCCTGAAAGAACTGCTCCGGGCCTTGAAGATCTCAAAGAGTACATACTGCTATCAGCTCGCCGCGATCAGGACGGGGAAGCCGAGCGCTGAGGCGCGCGAGGCGGCGGTGTTCGAACGCGTGCGGCACGCGTTCGAGCATAGTAAGCGCAGGTACGGCTACAGAAGAGTGCGCGCCAGCATCCTGGCCGGGGCAGACGGGCTCGAGCCGATGCACGTGTCCGAGGCCGAGGTGCGCCGCGCCATGCGCGACGGGAACATGGTCGCCAGGCGCACCCGCAAGAAGGGATGCTGGAGCTCCTACGGGGGCGAGGTGGACGCGCGGCCGTCGAACGTCCCGCTGGCGGACGACGGATCGCACGACTTCTCCGCGCCTGCGCCGGGCATCCTCTTCGTCACCGACGTCACCGAGTTCAAGACGGGGGGCGGGAAGGTGTACCTGTCGCCCATCCTCGACTGCTTCGACGGCATGCCCACCTCGTGGAAATCGTCCGTCCACCCGGACTCGGCGCTGTGCGACGCATCGCTCGCGCAGACGCTCGAGATGCTTCCGAAGGGATCCCATCCGACGGTGCACACCGACGGGGCGGCGGTCTATCGGTCGAACTCCTGGAAGGAGCTGTGCAGGAGGCATGGCGTGAGGCGCTCCATGTCGAGGAAGGGATGCTGCCCGGACAACGCGCGCGCCGAAGGGTTCTTCGGGGCCCTGAAGGAGGAATTCTACAACGGAAGGGACTGGAGCAGATGCCCTCCCGAGCGCTTCATGGAGGAGCTTGACGCTTTTATCGTGTGGTACAGAGATGTCCGGCTGAAGGCCTTCGTCGAGGACGGCAGAGTGGTATACGATACGATAAGCGGCAGAAGAAGGGGGCTTGGCTATGTTGCCTGAAGCCTCAAATCTGGTCCAAGATTCTTACCGCACCCCCAAGGCCCAATCTCGTGCATTCTGGCGCCTTCGATTTGCAAGCAGCGGGCACCATCCGCCTCCTTTGCGCGCGGCGGCCATCGGCGCACGCGGCAGTCGCCATCCGCAACTTCGCACGCGGCGGGCATCGGCACACGCTGCGGGCACCATCCGCCATTGCAGTAAGAAGCGGCCGCGCTGGGCCGCTTCAAGCTTTTGGCAGAACGATCTTCCCATCAATCCTCTAACCTCGCGGTGGGCCTGGAAAGGCCATCGACCGACCCTTCTCGTCACGGCCATTTCACCATCCTCGCATGCTACCACGGTACATGTTGCACACTATGGTCGTGATGCGCACGAGTCCCGCCTGTTCGTCGCACAGACTGAGTCGCCAGAGCGCGCATACCCCGACCTGCGATGCTGCGGGCTAGCGGGAAGCTGCAGAGGTGGACCACCCGTAGGCTACACGTAGCACAGATTCAAATCAGCGTTACCTTTGATGCCGGGCACCGAACCGTTGCTGCGGAATTGCCACATGTTGTATGGACCAAAGTACGTGCATTCGCTGTTGTATTGCGCAATCCAGCGGCTCCACTGATTGTACTCGTCCGACGGGAGGTAGTTGCGCCACCAGTTCAGGTTAGCGTAGACGCCTACTTTGTATCCTGCGCTTTTAATCCGCGACGTGAACGCCTTGGTCATGTTTAGCAGCAGGCTGCGGTTGGAAGTCTTTTCCATGTTGGCCCACTCGAGATCGTAATACACGCCAAACGGAAGGTCGCTCGATTTCAGGCCCGCCGCCCTCAAAAGGCGAATAGCGTGGTCTGCTTCGCTTCTCGCCATGGACGTGTCTTTCGCATACGAGAACAAGTAGATGCCCAACTCGATTCCCGCGGCCTTCGCGCCTGCGACGTTACGCAGGAAGTAGCGGTCATCCTGCGAAGCATAGTCGCTGCCATAGCCCGCGCGCACGATGGCGAAATCGACGCCAGACGCCTTTACCTTGTTCCAGTCGATGTCCTCCTGCCAAAACGACACGTCGACACCGACCTTGGTGAAGCCGTTCACATTGTAGCCGGCGAAATTGCTGTACACCGTTTTCCCAGTGCCTTTGACCACCAGATTGTGCGTGTCGCCGCTGACCACGGCGGTGCCACCGAAAACGTAGCCTTTGGAAATACCGGACCGCTTGCCGTTCAGGAAGCTGTAGATAACGCTGCGGTTCTTGGCACTGACGAGCACGATAGGCGAATTGTTCTTGCCGCACAAGGCGCCGCCCACGAGTGCATCGCGGTAGTCCGTGCTCGTGGCGACGCCGACATTACGAGCCGTCATCCCCTGGGAAACGCTCCAGTTCGCGATTTCGCTCGAGGTACCTTCGGCGTTCTGGCCCCAAAGCCGCTCGACGTTCGAGATGCCAGTCGAATTCAGCTGGTAAACCACGTTCGATTTGACCACCGAAGGGCCGCCGACCACGACAGCCCGTCTGTACCCGCCGTCTGCGATCGACTTCCTGGCACCAGAACCTAGTGACAACCCGTTTCCCGACGTCAGGTAAATGGGAGACACGGTCTTATATGCGTAAGGCGCGATGGAAAGGGCGTCTTGGAACGACACGTCGGTTGCCACGATGGCTGTGGAACTGTGCTTGCCCGCTAGATAATCCGCTACCGCAACAGCCGTGTCCTGGGCGTATTCGCCCCAGATGCGCACAGTTTCGCCGCATCCAGCTTGCTTGATCTGCGATTCGACGTTGGCGGAGATGGCCTTTTCGCCACCCACAATGTAGGCAATACGCGCTCCCAAACGTGCGATTTCGGCTTTAGTCTGATCGGGCAGGCTCCTGGCATAGGTAAGCAGAATGGGGGCTTTGAGATATCCCGCAAGCGGGCTCGCCGACAGCGCGTCTTTGTAGTTGGCGCTCGTGGCCACCACCACCGAATTGGAAGACGACCAACCTTCCTGCACCACTTCACTCATGGTGTCGAGGGCTTCGTTGCCCCACACGCGGTCCCATGTCTCGCCCGAAGCACCCGTGGTGGGGGCTTTCGTCGAAGCGTTCGCAGGAGCCGTGGTCACGGCGGCGACGGCCTTCGCGGAATCACCCGTCCCAGCCGCAGCACCCACGCTATCAGCCTGGGCTACATCCTCTGCGGCATCCGCCTGAGTCGAGGAAGCCGCGCTACCGGCATTTGCGGCTGCAGCTGCGTCGGCCGCCGCATCAGAGACGGTCGCATCCGCGCTTGCATCAACCGCACCTTCGACGTCGTCCTGTTTGGCAGCAACCGAAAGGATACTCGCACCTTCGTCGCCAGCGGCATTGTCGACGACGACAGCGGACGGGGCGTTGTCGCCGACGGCGTCGTCACTGCCAGCATCGTCGCCTGCAGCATCGTCATCGACGGCAGCACCGCCCGCGGTTTCGGGCAGCACGCCATTGTCGCGTACAGGTTCAGGCAACGCTGCCTCAACAACACCAGCGTTGGTTGCAGGGCTCTCTGCGCCCACGGGTTCGGATACCGCAGCAGCCACGGCCGGCGCGTTAGCCGGTGCATCAGCCGCCACCGAAGCAACCGCGGGCGTGCACGCATCACGCGTCGCCTCTTCCACAACGATCTCTTCAGCACCTGCTTCAACGGATGCGGCATTTACGGCATCATCGGCGACGGCATCGTCGGCGAAAGCCATGCACGGAACGGCGCAGCACAAGGCGCACAGCACGACCGCATACGCAAACCACAACTTAAAGGCAACCTGATGCATAGTAAACTTCCATTTCTCTTCTCAAACAGGTGCATAGCATTTTGACGGCGGCGCACAGTCGGGTCAAGCAAACGTGAACACCTTATGAGGGCGAAGTGAAGGCATGCAGGCGGCCCGAGGGGCGCAAAGCAGAGGCTGCAGGCTACGACCGCACGAGCCGATCGGGACTGCTTACCCCATGCTCGGTGATGATCGAGGTGATTAGGGAATGGTCGGTCACGTCGAAGGCCGGGTTGAACACAGCCACGCCTTCGGGTGCCATGCGCTTCGCGTAGTGCAGCGTGGTCACTTCGTCCGCAGGACGCTGTTCGATGGGAATGTCGGCGCCTGTGCGGCACGTAAGGTCGATGGTGGAAGACGGACAGATGACATAGAACGGCACCTGATAGTAAGCCGCCACAATGGCGAGCTGGTTCGTACCGATCTTGTTGGCAACGTCGCCATTGGCGGCCACACGGTCCGCCCCCACGATGCACGCGTCGACGAGCCCCTGCTTCATCAGCACGCTCGCCATGTTGTCGCACAGCAGCGTGACGTCCACGCCAGCACGCTGCAGTTCGTACGCGGTAAGACGTGCCCCTTGCAGCAGCGGGCGCGTTTCGTCGACGTACACGCGAAAGCGCATG
>CAMORQ010000173.1 GCA_946623915.1 uncultured Coriobacteriaceae bacterium
CTGGCCGACAGTTTTTCCAAGCACGGCAAAGACCTGCCATCTACGTTCATCGAATCGGTTCGCGCAGGCGAAGCGTCGGGTACGCTCGAGCAGGTGTTCGAAAACATGGCGACATATTACGAACGCTCCGCACGTTCGAAGTCGAAGGCGCGCTCTGCGCTCATCTATCCGGCGTTCGTGCTTGTTCTTGCCGTTGTGGTCATTGCCGTCATTATGGCATTCGCCGTGCCTGCGTTTGCCCGCACGTTCGAAGCCATGAACATGGAGCTGCCTTTCGTCACACGTGCGCTCATCGGACTTTCGGGATGGTTCTCGAACTACTTCATCGTGCTTGTTGTGATTATTGCGGCGGCCCTGTTCGCCCTACAGCTTGCCAAACGCAACCCGAGTTTCAGGGAAAGCTGGAGCAAGCTGGGCTTGTCGATTCCCGTGTTGGGCAAGATCGCAGAATCGAACGGTGCGCATCAGTACGCTTCCACCATGTCGATGATGATGGCGGCGGGCCTTCCCGTGACTGACGCAATCAACGTCACGGCTAGATCGATGTCGAACGCCTACATGGCATCGCAACTCGCTTCGACCGTCGTCGACGTCGAGGCGGGCAAGCCTTTGGCAACAAGTCTCGGCAAAACGGGCGCGTATCCCAACCTGGTCGTCGAAATGACGGGAATCGGCGAGCAAACTGGCTCGCTGGAGCACACGCTCGACGTGATGGCGGATTACTACGCCAACGAAGTCGAAACCACGTCGTCGCGGGCTTTGTCGCTTCTCGAGCCGATCATTATCGTCATTCTCGCCATCGTGGTATGCGGCATTCTTCTTGCCGTGTACCTTCCCATGTTCACGCTCTACGGCGGAATGGGATCGTAAGCAATGTGCGGAAGGTGCTACACGTGGGCTGTTTTGACAGTTGCGGTCTGTTTACAAAGCTGCTGTGTATTGAACGCGCCTGCAACCTAGGGTTATAATAGTGCTACGTATTAGCTGGTAATCTTTCAGTCGAAGGAACGAAAGGGCAGAGATGGTTCAGCAGATTCTCAATCAAGCAAAGAAGCGCATGCGTCGGGATGCGGGCTTCACTCTCATGGAGTTGCTCATTGTCATCGCCATTATCGCGGTGCTTGTGGCTATCGCTATTCCCGCTTTCTCCGGCCAGCTCAACAATGCTAAGGATGCCGCCGACCAGGCCAACGCCCGTGCACTGTACGCGCTCGCCCAAGTCGACTGGATGGACAGTGCGAACCACGAAACCACGACGGACTTCCAGGGTCTCGACGATAGCAACAAGTACCGGGTTCAGTTCGAAGATGGGTCCACTCAGTCGTTCACGTTCTCCGATCGCACCGAAGATGTCCAGGTGACGTTCGAAGACAACGGCGCCCATGTTCGTGTCGTCAGCAAGGGCAACGACGGCGCTGGTTACGATTACCCCGAAGGGTAAGGCGCGCCATCTCGTGATCGTTTCGCGGGGCTTGGGTTTCCAGGCCCCGTTTCTTATCTAGGAGTCCAGTGAGTTTCGGTTCGCTTTCCATATCAGCATTTGTCGTCATCCTCGCCTTCGTTGTGGGAGCGTGCATCGGCAGTTTCGTGAACTGTGCATCGCTTCGCCGCGGCACGGGCGAAAGCGTCTTGCGTGGCCGCAGCCACTGCCCTGAATGCGGTAAGCAGCTTTCCGCGTTCGAGCTCGTGCCCGTGATCAGCTGGCTCGTGCAAAAAGGAGCATGCCGGCACTGCAAGAAGCCGCTTTCGCTGCGTTATCCGGCGACCGAAATCGTCTTGGGTTTGGTGTTTGCGTTGCTTGTGTGGCGATACGGCGTTACGGCGCAATTCGTGGAACTGGCGGCGTTTGCATCGGTATTGCTGTACTGCTCGCTCGTAGACCTCGACAGTTGGACCATCCCCAATGCGGCCATTGTGGCCGCCATCGCCATTCGCGTCGCGTATATTGCGGTGGCTGGTCTGGCATTCGAAGGCGATGCAGTTTCTCTGTTGTTGCATTCGCTCATTGGCGGTTTCGCTATCGGCATCCCGCTGCTTATCGTGGTGCTTGTGGCCGATAGGGTGCTTGGACGCGACAGCATGGGCGGCGGCGATCTGAAACTCTTCTTCGTTGCTGGGCTGTACTTCGGGTGGCAGCAATGCCTGTTCTTGGTGATTGTTGCCTGTGTCGTGGGAATCGTCATGGCCTTTGTTGCAGGAGGGGGCGATTCGAACGTAGACGAAGACGACGCTTCGGTGCGGCATCGCCAGATACCGTTTGGCCCAGCCATTGCAGTGGCGTGCGTTTTCACGATGCTGTTCGGGGCGGACTTGGTTGGTTGGTACGACAGCCTGTTTGTCTAGGGTTGCCTCATGCCGTGTTTCCGCATCATGCGGTAGAAGCTGCGTGGCACGGTGGCTGCAAAACACCTACCGAGTGAGGTACAATAGTGCAAACAGCGCTAACGTAAAGGCTTTTGACGAAAGGGGTTGACGCGTGGCTAGCTGCGCAGGTATTGACATCGGCGGCAACAATTGCAAAATCGCCGTTCGCGAAGCGGGCAAGGTTCGTTTGGTTTCGGCGCGCATGCCTGAAAACATAACCAGCGAAGGACGCATCACTTCTCCCGAGACCCTTACTTCTTTTTTGCGCGAGGTGCGCGGATCCCAGCATGTTCACGAAAAGCAGTGCACCCTTGTGCTCTCTACTTCTCAGGCCTTTTTTCGCCACGTGACGCTGCCGGCCATGAGCGTGTCCGAAGTCGAACTGAACTTGCCTTACGAATTCAGGGATTTCATCGTCGGCGATCCGGGTGAATACGTCTACGATTACTGCGTCGACGAATTGGTGCTTGACGAGTCCGGTAAGGCGGTGGGCTTGGAATTGTTTGCCGCTGCGTGCTCGAAGAAACTCGCTTCGTCCTACGATTCAATTCTGCGAAAAGCGGGATTCAGGCTGAATTCGATCATACCTGCGCCCATGGGCTACATGCGCCTTCTGCGTTCGCATATCGATCGCGATTCTGCGGCAGCGGAAAAAAGTGTCGTGTTCGTCGATATCGGCCACGAAGACGTCGCCGTCTCGCTGTTCAAAGGCGATCATTACGAAGCGTCGAAGACCATCGAATTTGGGTGTGCCGAGCTCGACCAGGTGATAGCCGAGCATTACGGCATCGATCCTTACACAGCGAGCAGCTACAAGTACACCAACTTTGACGGGGCCCTCGATTCCGCCCAGTGCCAAACCGTGTACGAGCAGTTCGCAATAGAAGTCAGTCGCGTTGTTAACTTTTACAACTTCAACACGCCCGACCAGAACATCGAGCAGATGTACTTCCTTGGCGGCGGTGCGCAGATTCCTCAACTGACTACGCAGATCGCGGATGCAGTGTCCATTCCTGCGTACTCCATAGACGTGCTCCTTCCGCCCGAAGCCCAGGGGCAGGAAAGTGGTCCGATTTCTGCATTGGCGGTTGCGGCCATGCTTGAAGGCGAGGCGATGTAGATGGCCATAGATTGGAACAAGCCTTTAGGTTCGTCCGCATCGTCGGCGGCGTCTGCAGCCTTGCCCTCCAAGAAGACCATGAACCTTCTGGTGAAGGAATCGAAGCGCAAGGGGGCGGGCAAATACGTAGCCGGAGCTTTGGCGCTTGCGCTTCTCGTGGGGCTCTTCGCAAAATTCGCAGTCCTCGATGTGTTCAGCCAGGTGGATTTGAAGCGAAACGAGCTGAATGCGGTGCAGCAGGAGCTCTCCGCTGTTCAAAAGCAAGCCGACAACTACGATGCCGTGCTTGAGGAATACCATTCCTACACCGGCGTCGATTTCCGGGGTGCCACCGATTCCCTTGCCGTCATGGACATGGTCGCCAAGGTCGTGCAGCCCCAAGCCACGATCACGGCGGTCAGCGTTTCCAACGGGCTTATGCAGGTTAACGTGAAGGACGTTTCCCTCGATTCGCTCGGAAAGCTCGCCGATCAGCTGCGGGCCCAGGAAATGGTCGAAACCGTGACGGTGGCCAACGCCTCCGATGCCGAATCCAACAACGTCACGGCTACGCTGCAGGTCGCCCTGTCGTCGTCGGACAACGAAGGGGGCGCCCAGCATGCTTAGTTACACGTTCTCACGTCGCGAGAAGGTACTGCTCGTTATTTTGGCCCTCGTACTGCTTGCTCTGCTTTGGTACATGCTCGTCTGGCAGAACGTGTCGTCGCAAAAGCAGGCCATGGACGCCGATATCGCCGAGGCCGAGGCGCAACTGGTTCTTGCGCGTAACAAAGCCAACAAGATCGGCGAAATGCAGGATGCCGTGTCCAGCCGCAAGGCTGACGGCGTTAAGCCATCGACCATACCGCACTTCGACAACACGACGGCTCTGATGGCCGAGTTGAACTCCGTGCTTGCATCTACGACGGACTACCGCCTTTCCTTCGACGAGCTCGATCGTTCGAGCGAGGGGATTGTGGCGCGTGGTGTGACCGTCATGTTCGGATGCGACTCTATCGATGCCGCCCGCGAAGTAATGGACAAGCTCGAAAACGGTCCCTACGCCTGCATCATCGACTCGTCGACGATTACGTCCACTGCTGCCGGTGACAACACGAGCGGCAATGCGAGGATAGGCGTGAATACATCGCGCAACACTAAAGCGCCGTACGCTGTCGGTCTGCACGCCGTGTTCTTCGAATCAGAGTAAGCCTTCGACCGATTTTGCATTGTATTCTTGTTGCTGTTCACACCTCGGGATGGCAACGGCGGCTGTCGTACAAAAGTTGCTCGAAATAGGTGGAAGCGTCCTGCAGACCACCGTCTTCTGCGCCTTTCTGGCTCTTCAGCGGTTCCTGCGGGCCTAATCCGACTTGAGCTATTGATGGTCGCCCGCCGGTTGCGTCGATGCCTGCGCCGTCTGGCGGGAACGGGCAAGCCCAGAGGATGCAGTCGGGACTCTG
>CAMORQ010000174.1 GCA_946623915.1 uncultured Coriobacteriaceae bacterium
TATCGCCCTGCAGCATGTGACAGATCACCCGACCCCCGTCACGCCGACCCCGTCACACTGTAAAGATATGCAATCATAAGATAGTAATATTATAATCAAATGAATAATACACTCGTATGATAGGAGTATGTATGCCAGTAGCAATAACTCCCGAAGAAATCAAGGAAATCCGTGGTCGCTATGGTTTATCGCAGAAATCATTCGCGTTGCTGCTCGGTATTGGGCCGGCGAGCATCGTGCGCTACGAACAAGGGGCCACGCCCAGCAAAGCGAACGCCAACCTTATCCGTGCGGCGCGCAACCCCGATTTCATGGCTGAATGCCTAGAAGCTGACGGCGACCAGATCCCGGAAACGCAGCGGCTGCGCGCCCAATCGGTTGTCTACGATTACGTTTCGCTCGATCCCGAAGAAGACGCACGCATGCACGAAGGCCTCGATGTTTCGGGGTTGCCATCGACCATGAGTATGAGCGAGGTCTATCACTTCACCCTGCAGCAGGAAATCCTCAACGAACAGGCAGCGAACCTTATCGCTGATGTCATGCGTTTTATGCTCGTAGAAGAGGACGCAGGTAGGGTGGTAGACGAATCTATCGAATTACTCCTCGTGGAGCTCTACGACGTAAAACGGAAGATACTTTCGCGGGATAGCGACAACGACACGTATCTGGAACAGATTCGCGGATATCTTTCGTTCCAGAAGCACTACATCGAAGTGCTGGTTGGCGCTAAGCAGGTGGCATAAATGGTCATAGACGTCGAAGAGTATAGCCGAGAAGAGTTCAGCCGACAGTATGCACGAATCGCAAGAGGTTTGGTGAGAGGGGTGGTGCCAGAGAAGCAGCCACGCGCCTATCTGCTTGGAGGGCAAAGCGGGGCGGGAAAGACGCGTCTTCAGAAGTTGCTTATAGAAAAGTACGGGGAGAATTTCATTGTCATAAACGGGGATGAGTACCGCAACGCACATCCTCGATTTAAGATAATCCACGAGGCATACGGTATCGATGCGCCGGCGCATACAGCTAAATGGGCAGGGGCAATGGTAGAGGCGCTGGTCGATTCCCTGTCCAATGAACGGTACAGCCTGATTATCGAAGGAACCTTGCGTACAAGTAGTGTTCCCTTGAAAACAGCTGCCCTCTTAAACGAACGTGGATATCGGGTGTCGCTCGCCCTAATGGCGGTAAAGTCTGAAATATCGTTGATTAGTTGCCAGATTCGCTATGAACAGATGCGCATTGCGGGCACAACGCCACGGGCAGTGGATCTGGCCCACCACAGCAAGATAGTAGAAGAAATAGCCAGTAATCTCGCGGAGCTAGAGACCGGAAGCGCGTTTCGTGATGTTTCGCTGTACAACCGTGCAGGCGAATGCTTGTTTGCAGCGAAGTGCCCCTCAGTGGACGCCGCTGCAAGCCAAGCGCTTGCAGATGTGCTGTTCGGCGACTGGACCGAAGATGAACGGCGACACTACAGCGACCTGCAAAGGATACTGAAAGAATCGAAGGAAGCGGCCGATAGGGCTGAGCAGGAGCAAAGCTAGCGTTTCGGCAGATACTTGGTTGCGCGGCCCGCACCCACTTTTTCGAGGAGGCCTTCCTTTACCATTTCTCCGAGGACGGCTTCGACGGTAGCTTCGCTTACGTTGCCAACGGCTGCAATAATATCGCGCTTGCTCAAGGGCTCGTTCGCTTGCGATGCTATCAAACGCACACGCTCCGCCTTGCTGTTGCCTGCGCGCAGCTCCAAATCGATGGATACGAATAGCTTCATGTGCGCCCGGTGCAGGACATCGAACCAATACAGTGCATAAGGCGTGTAATCGTTCTGGGCGGCGTCCCATCCATTCACACATGCGTTGAGAGCGTCGTAGTAGTCCATGGCGGATTCTTCGATGAGCCGATCTGAGCCAACATAGCGAGCGACTTTGAACCCGGCCTTTTCAAGCATGAGGCTAGCGAACAAGCGCGCCACCCGCCCGTTGCCTTCGTCGAAGGGTCGGATGCACATGAAATCGACGGTGAACACGGCGGCGAGCACAAGGGGGCTGCAAGTCTGCATGTCAAATGATTCGGCCAAGCTGTCGCAGGCGCCACCAAGCACAAGCGGCGTTTCGAAAGCAGTGATGGGGCTAACCGGCATGGCTTGGGGGTGCCCGTCAACTTGCACATACAGGTAGTCTTTCTTGCGATAGCGGCTTTTCCGCCCCAAATCGCGATGTCCAAAGAGCGTTTCGTAGAGAGTCAGGATGGTCGAAGTGGACAGATCAAGCGCAGCTTGTTCGGTTGTAATCAGGCGTAGCGCCCGAGCGTAGCCAGCTATTTGGTTTTCCAGCTCGTCTTCGAAGTGTGCAATGGCCGCTATTTCGTCTGAAGCGGAACTGGAGCCCGCTTCGCTTGCAGCAAGCGCCACGATTTCTTTGGTGCGCATTGCGTCTGCGTAGAGCCCTTCGATATGGGTTGAGGCATCAGTGTTGTCGAACAGTGCGCGGTCCTCAAGCCCTGCAAGCACTTCAGGGTGTAGCTGTTCGATTGTGCCGAGCCTGCCCTTGTCTTCGTAAAGAAGCGCATGGGCGTTGGCTAATTCACCGTCGTACAAAGAGCGAGGTAAGTGCTGATAGTCAAATGTCCTCATAAGTTCGCTCCTCAAACGAATCGACTCTGATCCAATGAGACCCCATTAAGCGGAGTAAAAGAGTCACGTGCACGCCTGTTTAGGCAGAAAGCTTAGCCTTTTCTGCCTAATTTACACCTACACCGTAGGCATTAGAGCAAAACTTGGCTTAAAACCACGGGTCTTTCTGCCTAAAACAGCATAAAGAGTGGTTGAATGGTTTGCAGGAGAAGGATTGGAGAAGGTCTGTAGGTGCCTAACGCATATGGCGTTAGCATGCCTGCCTTTCCAATTGCAGACAAAGAGAGAAGGAGGCGGTTCTATGGCTAAACAACTTGTCGTAGATCCCAAGAAGTGCGTCGCCTGCCGCACGTGCGAGTTGGTCTGCTCGTTCAAGCACAACGAGGAGTTCAATCCGCGCTTGAGCAACGTGAGCGTGTTCCACTACGAAGAAGCCGCCATCACGGTGCCCATCATGTGTCTGCAATGCGACGAGGCCGCTTGCGCTGCCATCTGCCCCACCGGCGCCCTTACTCGTAACGCCGAAGGTGTGGTTGAGCACAATGCCGACAAGTGCATCGTCTGCAAGATGTGCGTGAGCGCCTGCCCCTTGGGCAACGTGTCGTATTCGCCCGCAAAGCGCAAGATTTTCAAGTGCGACCTGTGCGGCGGCGACCCGTGGTGCGCCCAGCATTGCCCCACCGGCGCCATTTCGGTGGTCGACCCCACTGAAGCACCCGACAAGAAGAAGCTCGCTGCCGACAAACTGAAGGCAGCAGTCGAGGAGGTGAGTGCATAATGGCTGGAAAGGGCTGGATGGGTACTATCCTCCGTGTCAACCTGACCGAAGGCACTATCAAGAAAGAGCCCCTGAACATGCAGGACGCCAACGATTTTGTGGGCGCGCGTGGTTTGGGTACCAAATACT
This sequence comes from uncultured Coriobacteriaceae bacterium, assembly GCA_946623915.1. Lineage (GTDB taxonomy): Bacteria > Actinomycetota > Coriobacteriia > Coriobacteriales > Eggerthellaceae > CACXMZ01. Next base: position 3,543 of record CAMORQ010000174.1, read on the forward strand.
ACTGCAACGAAGTCGACCCCAAGGTCGATCCGCTGTCCCCTGAAAACAAGCTGATCTTCATGACGGGTCCGTTGACTGGCACTGCTGCCTGCTCGGCCGGACGCTATGAAGTGGTGTCGAAGGCTCCGCTTACGGGCATCATCGGCGCTGCGAATTCCGGTGGCCACTTTGGTCCCGAATTGAAGTACGCAGGCTATGACGGCATCATTTTCGAAGGCAAAGCCGCAAACCCGGTGTATCTGCACATCGAAGACGAACTCGTCGAACTATGCGACGCGTCCGATTTGTGGGGCCAAGGTGTGCACGAAGTCACCGATTGCCTCAGCGAGCGTCACGGCAACGCACGTGTTGCCACCATTGGCACGCCGGGTGAGCGCATGATGTTGTTCTCGGGCGTCATGAACGACAAGAACCGCGCGGCAGGCCGTGGCGGCATGGGAGCCGTCATGGGCAGCAAGAACCTGAAGGCCGTGGTAGTGCGCGGTACAGGCGGTGTTTCCGTTGCCAATCCGGAAGCGTTCATGAACGAGGTCACCAAGGCACGCACCATGTTGCGCGAACATCCCGTAACCGGCGCTGGTCTGGGTGCGTTGGGTACCGAAATCCTCGTGAACATCGTCAACGAAGTGGGTGGTTTGCCGCTGCGCAACGGCCGCGATGGTTCCTACTGGGAAGATGCCGACGATACGTCTGGCGAGCGTCTGGTCGAAACGCACCTGATCAAGAATCAGGGCTGCTTCGGCTGCACCATCGCGTGCGGTCGCGTGACCAAGGTCGAAGGACGTGGCGATTTCGATGGGTTCGGCGAAGGCCCCGAATACGAAGCAGGCTGGTCCTACGGTGCCGCGTGCGGCGTGAACGACCTTGCCGCCATCGTGAAGGCGAATTTCATCTGCAACGAGCAGGGTATGGACCCGATTACGCTCGGTTCCACCGTTGCGTGCGCCATGGAACTCTACGAAATGGGCGCCATCCCCGAAGAGGATATCGGATTCCCGTTGCGCTTCGGCGATGCGGAGGCCATGGTCAAGCTCACGCAGATGTGCGCCGACGGCGAGGGCTTCGGCAACACCATCGGTTTGGGCTCCTATCGCCTGGCAGAAAAGTACGGTCACCCCGAGCTTTCCATGTCTGTTAAGAAGCAGGAAATGCCTGCTTACGACGGCCGTGCCATTCAGGGCATTGGCCTGGAATACGCGACGTCAAACCGTGGCGGATGCCATGTGCGCGGCTATATGATTTCGCCCGAAGTGCTGGGCATCCCGCTAAAGATGGATCCGCTGGTAACCGAAGGCAAGGGCGCGCTGCTCAAGACCTTCCAGGACCTCACGGCGCTGTGCGACTCCACGGGCATCTGCCTGTTCACCACGTTCGGCATCGG
>CAMORQ010000175.1 GCA_946623915.1 uncultured Coriobacteriaceae bacterium
GCGGCGGTGGTCACTAGTTTGCGCTGCGGCAGTTTGCCAGGGATGGTTTCGGACACGGGTGCAAGCGGGTTGGCCGCGCCGGTCACGCGCATCGCCTGGTAGACGTAGGAGCGCCCCGAAAGCGGGTCGCGGATGGCACCGCCCACGCAGGTGGCCGCGCCGCCGAACGGCTCGATTTCGGTGGGGTGGTTGTGCGTCTCGTTCTTGAACAGGAACAGCCAGTCTTCGTCGACTCCGTCCACGTCCACTTTCACCTTCACAGTGCACGCGTTGATTTCGTCGGATTCGTCCAGGCCGGTCAGCACGCCGCGCGCTTTCAGGTACTTCGCGCCGATGGTGCCCATGTCCATCAGGCAGATGGGTTTGTTCTCGCGCTCCAGTTCGCGACGCATGGCCAGGTAGCGGTCGAAGGCCTCGCGTACCACCTCGTCGTCTATTTGCACGCTGGTCAACTCGGTGCCGAAGGTGGTGTGACGGCAGTGGTCCGACCAGTAGGTGTCGACCATCTTCACCTCGGTGATGGTGGGCGGGCGGCCCTCTGTGCGGAAATACTCCTGGAACATGGTGATGTCGGCCAGGTCCATGGCCAATCCGCGCTCTTCGATGAACGCGGCAAGCCCCGCTTCGTCGAGCGTGTCGAACCCTTCGAGCACTTCCACGTCAGCCGGTTCGGCGTAGTCCATGGCCAGCGTTTCGGGCAGATCCATGAGGGCGGCGCGCGCTTCTACGGGGTTGATCACGTAGTTCATGATGGCGGGCAGGTCCGCGCGGCGCAAGCCACCGTAGAGCACGTAGACTTTTGCGCTGCGAACCGTCGGGCGCTCGCCCTGGGAAATAAGCTGGATGCACTCGCTGGCGCTTTCGGCACGCTGGTCGAACTGGCCGGGCAAGAATTCCACCGGGAAGGCCGCTGCGCAACCTTCGATTTCGGCGGTTATATCGCGGTAGGTCTTGTCCACCTGCGGTTCGGAGAACACGGTGGGGATGCAGTCTTCGAACAAGCGCTGCCCGATGCCCTCCACGTCGTAGCGATTGATGATGCGCAAGTTCTCCAGGCGCTCGATTCCCAGAATGTCGCGCAGCTCGGCAAGCAGCTGCTGCGCCTCCACGTCGAAGCCGGCCTTCTTTTCCACGAATACGCGAAATACCATGATGCGCCTTTCTTCCAGCGAAAAGGTGGGGTGTTTAAGCTGCGTTTGGGGTTATGTCGCACGTCATATTGCGAGCAGTTTCATTATACATGTGCTGAAGTGCTGCATGCCCGAAGGAAGAATGCGCATGGAGCCGGTGCGCAAAGCAGGGCGCTATGCGGCGCAGGCACGGTGCGGTGCGATGACGCGTGCCGGTTGCGGCGCGGACGTGGCGCCCATCGGAAGCGGCGCGCCGGCTGCGGCGCAGGCGTGGTGTGGGCCCCAGAAAACAGCGGTGCCCAGGCAGCGAGCCTGGGCACCGAAACGTGCAGTGTGTGCTTGGGCGCTACGCTCCGAAGAACACGCCTATCTCGCGCTCGGCGGATTCGACCGAATCGCTGCCATGGATGACGTTCTCATCCATGGTCAGCCCAAAGTCGCCGCGAATGGTGCCAGGGGCGGCTTCGGCAGGGTTGGTCGCTCCCATCAGCTTGCGCATGGTGGCAACGGCGTTTTCGCCGGATACGACCATCTTCACCACCGGGCCGCTCGTGATGTATGCGATGAGCCCGTCGTAAAACGACTTGCCCTCGTGCTCGGCGTAGTTGGCTTTCGCCTCTTCGGCCGAAACCATGCCAAGTTCCATGCGCTCGATGGTCAGTCCCACGCGTTCGATGCGCGCGATGATTTCGCCGATGTGGCCGTTGCGCACTCCGTCGGGCTTGATCATGTTGTAGGTTTTTTCGATTGCCATAGCGTGTCCCTTTCGCTCGGTTCGACCAGTTCTGTGCGAGAAGTGTAGCGGAGGGGGCGCAGGTTCCCATTTTGGGATGCCCGAACTACACATTTTCGAGAATCTCGTAAGCGGTGCCAAGCGGTGTTTGCTAACCGGCGAAGATGGGCACCCATCCCATGATGAGCACCACCACGATAAGCACTGGGATGACATAGCTTACGTAGCCGCGCGCCCATTTGGGGTACTTCGCGCCGACGCCCATGTCGGCTTCCGCGATGAAGTTGTCCCAGCCCCAACCGCTTTTGCGCGTGCAGAACAGCAGGATAATCAGCGCGCCAATGGGCAGCAGGTTGTTCGACACGATGAAATCCTCAATAGCCTGGATGTTGCCGATGTTGGGGATGGTAAACTCGCTCCACACGTTGAATCCGAGTGCGCAGGGGATGGACAGAGTCACCAGCAGCACACCGTTCATGAGTACCGATTTGCCGCGCGAAAGACCCCATTGGTCCATGCTGAACGCAATGATGTTTTCGAACACGGCGATTACGGTGGATAGGGCCGCAAAGCTCAGAAACACGAAGAACAACGTGCACCACAGCTGCCCGAGCGGCATCTGGTCGAACACGTTGGGCAACGTCACGAACACCAGTCCCGGACCTGCGCCGGGCTCCACGCCGAACGCGAAGCAGGCGGGGAAGATGATAAGGCCCGCCATCAGCGCGACGCTGGTGTCGAGCGCGCCGATGCGCAGCGATTCGCCCATCAGGGAGTGCGATCGGTCGATGTAGCTGCCGAAGATGAGCATGGATCCGATGCCGAGCGACAGCGTGAAAAACGCCTGCCCCATGGCGGCGTAGGCCGCTCGCCCGATTCCCGCGATACCGCCGCCGAAGAGGTTTCCGAAGTCGGGCAGCAAGTAGAACTTCAGGCCTTCTATCGCACCGGGAAGCGTGAGCGAGCGGATGACCAGAATGAACATCACGGCGAGCAGGGCCAGCATCATCACTTTGGTCACGCGTTCAACACCGCCTTGCAGCCCGGCAGCGCAGGTGGCGAGGCCGATCACGCACGCCACTACCATCCAGAAAATCAGTTCTCCCGGATTGCCCAACAGCGTATCGAATACAGCCCCGACTGCTTCGGGGGAGGCGTCGTTGAAGGTGCCCACCGCACTTTTCTGCATGTAGGCAAGCATCCATCCGGCAACGGTGGTGTAGAACATCATGAGCAAGAAGTTGCCCACAAGGGCCATCCATTTCACCATGTGCCACTTGGTACCTTCGGGCTCGAGCACGTCGTAGGCGCGTGCCGGTCCGCGTTGGGCACCGCGTCCCACGGCAAACTCCATGACCAGGATGGGCAGGCTGAACAGCACGAGGAACAGGATGTACATGACCACGAAGGCGCCGCCGCCGTATTGCCCCGTGATGTAGGGGAATCGCCAGACGTTTCCCAGCCCGATGGCGCAGCCGGCGCTAATCAAGAGAAATCCGAGGCGGCTTGCGAATTTTTCGCGGCTTTGCGGGGTGCTTTCCATGCTTGCTCCTTCGCATATTGGTTACACGAGCGGTATTTTAGCCTAAACGGCAAGAATATTTGCCTATACTGATACTTATACTGATACTAAGACAAAGGCGAAGCGTCGGCGTTGTCCTGGCGGCATCGACGCAGCGAAGAGGCGCCCGGAAGGGTCGGGCGCCTCGCATCATACCCATTGATTCGATAGAAAGGTGTCTACCATGGCAGACCGTACGATAGAGCAGGTGCCCGCAGACGTCCCCGCTTTCGAAGGCATCCTGGAAGCTGTGCTTTTGCAGACATTGGAAATCGGACGCGAGAGCCTGGAGTCGGGCGAAGAGCTGGTTCCCTTCACGGCTTTGGCCGTTGGTGACACCCTGTTCACCGAAACGCATCCTGCCGACGATTCCGAGGCGTGCTTTGCGGCCGCGCAGCATACGGTGCAGAACGCCCGGGGCGCTTCGGCGTATGCATTCTGCTACGACGGCTACGTCGACACCGACGAAGGGGAGCTCGATGCCATCATCGCCGAAGGTGGCGTGCCCGGTTCGTCTGAAGGGCACGCAATCGGGTACCTTTACACGACCGAGGGCGAAGGTGAGGATTTCCGCGTGAAGATCGACGGTACGCCGCTCTACATCGGTCAGGCTCCCAATTTCATGGAGTTCACGCTTGTGGTCATGGACGACGACGAAGACGACTCCGATTACCGTGCGGACGACGTGGACGAGGCGGACGACGGCCCCGAAGAGGACGACCGGGCAGATGGTCCAGACGACGCGGCCATCGGCTCGAGGTTGATCAATCCGTATTCCAACTAGCGTCTCGCTTTCTGCCGGAAAACGTGTGCGGCCTGTGAAGAAGGATTTCCCCATATATCCTCGACAAAGATAGGTTTCAACCTGCAAAAAGGCCTGCTGTGAACAATTCAATGGAGTTTTCCGTGATGTTTCTGGGGCGTTTTCGGTGGGTTTCCGGGGACGGGGCGATGTGCGTTCCGGGTGCGGCTGCTGTCATACTGCGACCTCGAGACGACGTTGTGGCGCAAACGTGAAGCAGCAGGAACGTCTTCCTTGCACCTGCGTTTCGGGTCTGATACTATACCTAGGCTATTCCTGCTTCGGGGGACGCAAAGCCTAATCAGCCCCGAAGCCGTAGAGTCCAGAGGAGGTGATCTGATGAGGGCTTATGAACTGCTGTATTTCATGGCACCCACATCCGACGAGGAATCCCGTGCTGCGGTATCCAACCGTATCGAAACGACCCTGACGTCGCTTCAGGGCACGATTGACAACGTCGAAGAATGGGGCAAGCGCAAGCTGGCATACGAAGTCGATGGCCTGGCAGAGGGCGACTACGTCCTCGTGGATTTCCACGCCAATCCCAGCGACATTGCTGAAATCGATCGTGTGTTGCGCATCACCGACGCCGTCAAGCGTCATATAATCGTCAACCGCACGGACCGCGACTAGGCGATTACCACCTTCATCCGTCGACGCGGTCGTCGGATACGTAAAG
>CAMORQ010000176.1 GCA_946623915.1 uncultured Coriobacteriaceae bacterium
TCCGGCCGCGAGGCCGAAACATGCGAGGAACCAGAAGCGCTCGCGTGCGGCCACATCGGCGAACAGCACCACGCGAAACACCGAGAAGAACCCGTAGAAGAAATAGTCGACTGCCCATAAGACGACGCCCGAGATGGGCTCGCCTGCAAGTGCCAGCAGTGCGAAGGGCGTGACCAGGGCCGCCATGCAGCAGAGCGCCCCGTAATGCCTGTTGCGGTCGGTCACGACGCCCGCGATGACGAGGCCTGCCGCATAGAACAGGCGCTCGAACTCGACGCTCACGCCCGCGCCCAAATCGGCTGACGGGAAGCCGAACCCAAGGTTCTTCGCGAGACTCATGAGGATGACGGTGATGCATCCGAGCCAGACGATCCGCCATACCGAGGTCGCTTCTCCTGAAGGCTCGCGCGAGCTGGCATGGGGGGACGGATCGCCAGGGTTCGGGAGCGCCTGCCCTCCAAGGGCCACGGCGATGGCGAGCGCCGAGAGCGCCGCGCACACGACAAGTCCGAAGACGAACCCGAAGTCGCCCTGCACGAGCGAGAGCAGCCATGTTGCCGCGGTCGAGCATGCGTATCCGCCTCCGAACACGATGCCACGGCGGTTCTCGGGTACGAGTTGCGCAAGGCTCATCAGGTAAAACGAAGCCACGATGCCGCAGCAGATGCTCATCAGGAAGCCCCATGCCACAGCCGGGGCAAGACTCGTCGCCGAAAGGGCCAGCATCGCCAACACGAAATGCGCCCCCACCGCGCCGACGAACACGCCACGGTTCAAGCAGGCGGGACGCAGCGCCGCGCAAGCTGCAGCCGCCACGAGACCCAACACCTGGCACGTGTACCCGCCGACCATCGTCACCGCATCGGCCCCGGTGGGCGATGTCACAGCCATGATGCGGTAGAGCCAGCCAATCCAGCTTTCAGAGGTCAGCGTGAAGCAGACGAACACGAGCAAAAGGCAGCGAAAGGCCTCCGAGCGCGCAAGCGCCGCCGCGGTGCGATGCTCCTCGCCGTATGCTGCCGTGGTTTTCGTAACGCGTTCCTTCCCTCAGATATCGGTAGTTTAGTCAACTTCCCCGAATTCGGAAAGGTCGAGTCGGGGTAGCGGGAAGGCAGCAGGTTATTGCGGGGCAGCTGCTTACAAGCGTGCTCGCTTATGCGCGTAAGGCAACTGGCATGCTTGTCGTAGTGCCGCAGGCAGGCAGCGCCTACGCGATGCAGGTGCTCTGCTGTTCGCTCAACGCTCTGTCACCTGGTGGCGTTTGGAGCGAGCGTGGACGGGTGTTGTGCGATTGGTGGGTGCGGTTCTCTCTTTGCAACAGCAGGTTACAATCTTGCGCATTTGACCGCAGCGAACGGCCCTGCTGGCTGCGCGTTGAGGAGAGGTGAAATGCTATGGATATGGATTTGGTGCAACTGCTCAGCCAGATTCCGGTGACTACCATCATCGATTACCTAGGTGTGGCAATCGGTGTCGTTGCTGGAACGTTGTACGCTATCGACCGGCAGATGGACACGCTTGGCGCCGCTTCGCTGGGAATCGTCACCGGCTTCGGCGGTGGCATCATCCGCGATTTGCTCCTGCAGGACCAGGGCATCTTCTTCATGGAGCACCCCATGGTGATCCTCGGGGGCATCGCGATAAGCGTTGCCCTCTCGCTCATGCGGCGCTTCCTTACCGACTTCTACCGGCACCTTTTCTATATCGATGCATTCTGCATGGCTTGGTACGTGCTCGCGGGCGCGAGCAAGTCGTGGTTCGCGGGCGTCGGCGCTGTGATCTCGGTTATCTTGGGGAGCGTCACCGCGGTCGGCGGCGGTGCGCTGCGCGACATCTGCACAGGCGAGGTTCCTCGCGTCTTTTTGCCGGGAAAGTTCTACGGCGTATCGAGCGTGGTTGGAGCCGTCTTCTACGTAGTGCCCGTTGTGCTCGGTGCGACGCAGGACCTGGCGTCGGTGCTCTGTGTTGCGTCGGGATTTGGGCTGACCGTACTTTCGGAGCGGTTTGGTTGGCATACGCATGGGACGCCTGCAACGTTGCGTCAGGAACGTCGCGCTTCTCGGGACGACAAGTGAGGAGGCGCTCGGGGCGGGCCATCGTGCCATGATGGACCACGAGGGGGCTGCTTGCACACGTTTGCCGCGGAGCATGCTGAACGGAAGCATGCCAGCTGACAACGCTGCATCAGTTTTTGCATCGTTACTATCCACGCCGGCCCTCTCGCTCGCCCGCCCTGTCCAGGAGGGCGATGGGGCCGTTCGCTCGGCTTCGGGGTTGACCCGACGGCTCCTTAAATATGTACGGGGGCAAGCTAAAGCTTGCCCAACCTCGTGCCTCGTAATACTCGGCAATTGAGGTGAAGTAGCGGAGCAGGTCGTTGTCGCTTCCGATGCCGTACAGGCGCAACGCGAACGACGAAGCCTGCGCTATGCTGTCGAGCTCGTCGATCAAGCGGCGTTCGACCTCGTCGAGCAGCTCGTACTTGTCTTGGTAGTGGGCGTACCAGTCGTCAGCGCGTTCATACTCGACGGCATCAACGGTCAAGACGCATTTGCATTATCAGCGTCCCCGTTGTCCCTAAATTATGCTTAATTGAAAATAAACCGAACTTGGGTTAAAGTTGCAGTGCTTGGCCGGGGCCAGCACGCGGCAAGACGCATAGGAGCATGTCCCTCCTTCAGGGCTCGCAGCGCAGGCTTCGTGGTCAGGAATCTGAAGGACCAGCGATACGACATGTAGGAGCAATCATGCAAGGCAAAGGGTACGATGCATTCGCGCAGGACTATTTCCAACCTATTTTTCCTGCTTATGCGCACAAAATAATCGAGCGCACAGGGGTGAAGACAGGACGGCTCCTCGACCTCGGCAGCGGGGGCGGGCATCTTGGTTTCGCGCTCATGGATTTGGGCGAATTCGATGACGTGACGTTTTTCGACAAGCAGTCGAAATGCCTCGAACAGGCCCGGGAGCGTGCCGAAGCGCTGATGTACGACCTTGACGCGTGCCACTACGAAGAAGGGGATGCCTGCGATTTGTCCAGGTTCGAGAGCGAAAGCTTCGATTTGGTGGTGAGCCGGGGATCGATGCATTTCTGGGATAGTCCCGAGAAAGCCATGAGGGAGGTCCATAGAGTCCTGAAACAGGGTGGCTACTGCTACATCGGAGGAGGAGTTGGTGCCACGAATCGCCAGACAAGCCGCATGGATGCAATCATGGACCGCATGGCCAAGGAGTACGGCGTCGGGCACGGTGGTTCCCCGGAACAGCAAAGCGAGAAGCGAAAAGAGGCCAGAACCCGTCAATGCAAGGAGTTTGCCGCCCTCTTCCATGAGCTCAATTGCAGTTACGCCCTCATCAACAGCAAAGCGGAGGGTGGATGGTTCATATTTTGCAAGGACGATGACCTGAAAATCTGGTAGGTGGGCGCGAGACGGTTGCCGGCATGTCCCATCTAAGAATTCCCAAATGCGTATTCGTTAATTTATACTCATTAAAGTCATATATTAAATAGGGAAAATAATAGAATTCTTGTAGAGAGTATTATTCTCAATAAAAAATAGATACAAGAAAATACAATGTTGGCACTTGTTGGCCGATTGCGATGCTCTTGCAATCGGCCGCACGTCATGGCAATGGTAGCAGTTGAGGAAAAGGAGAGGAACGATGCATTTACCGCATACTTTTAGTCGGCTTGCACGCGGTGCCCTCGGTTTCATGTGCGCAGGTGCGCTCATGGCTGGGCCCGTTGGCGTTGCCTGGGCAGATGAAGGGGATGCCTCATGGGCGTATCCCGTGCCCACGCAGGCCACTGAAATCGACCACAATCTCGTAACGTTTGGTTCCCAGGGCGACATTTGGGGCGAAGTGCTGGGAATATCCGACGTGGCGCGCAACATGTGGAGCGACTATAACGAAGATGGCACCCCGAACGCCGAGGGAATTTCTTCCGACATCGTCGTCCAGCTGTTCGGCAGCGACGTCAACGTCAACCCGAATCCGTACTACACGAACCTCATCTACAACGCCAACGCAGCCGAGGCCGATCGCGTCGACCATTACAATTTCGCAGATAAATCCGGCTTGGGCACGGGCATCGACCGCGCGGACAACACGCTGGTCGACGCTTACGGCGGCATTTCCGCCACGATGTCGTACCGCCCGAACATCGTGATGGGCAATTGCGCGACGGGCTGGCAGGATCCCGGCGCCATCTTGCTCCGTAGCGATGGCACGACCCCCGTTGGCGTGGGAAGCTACAACACGACCATTTCAGCAGGTTACGATCCGCAAGTAACGACGATTCGCGGTTTCAAGAAGGGCTCGGACTACTATCGCGCCGGCGACAACGCCTATAACCCGTATTATGTCGAGAACTTGTCGATGTACGGTGATGTTGCCGAAGCTGCGGCAAAGGTCGGCACCACCGACGTGAGCTCCTATGGCATCGGCACCGATATCCACAACGCGCTAACGGTCGGGTCGGCTACCATCGGCTCTACGTATGCCCAGATGTACCGCATTCTCGACGCCATCGAGGGCGTAATGGCCGAAAACCCCAGCCTCACCACCCGTTATGGCGACCCAGCCGCCATTGCCGCCCAATACGAGTCTTATGGTCGCGGTTTGCAGCACTACGTGCTTTCCAAGATTGCCGACGGCACCCTTACGAAGAAGAAGGTCGCCGTTGTCAGCGACGTAAACACCACCGAGAACACGGTGACGCTCTACAAGAGCTCGCCGTCGAACACCATCGACGGAACCGCTTCCTCGTTCGGTAACGCCTACAAGACCATGGAGGCTGTGGAAAACGTTACCGAGAACATCGCAGGTACCTACTCGACCGATCCGGATACCTTGGTTCAGGCCGGTTGGAGCAAGGGCTACGCCAACACCAAGGTCG
>CAMORQ010000177.1 GCA_946623915.1 uncultured Coriobacteriaceae bacterium
GACGGCCAAATCGAGGCTAAGCGTCGCAAGCTCGGCGGCTAGTTCCTTGTACTGAATGGCCCGCTTCGCCTTTCGTTCGAGTGGCTTCACCTGGCGTTCCACTTCGGCGACGATATCGCTTACGCGCGCGAGGTGCACGTCCATTTGGGCCAGCTTCCGCTCGCTTTTCTGCTTGCGTTGCTTATGCTTGAGCACACCCGCCGCCTCTTCGATCAGAGAACGGCGCTCTTCGGGTTTCGACTGGAGAATCTGGCTTAAGTGACCCTGCGAAATAATCGAATGGGTGCCGGTGCCCATGCCCGTGTCGTGAAGAATGTCGAGGACGTCCATGCGCCGCGCCAGCGTGCCGTTGATCAGGTATTCGCTTTCGCCGCTTCGGTACATGCGGCGCGTGATAGCCACTTCGTTGTATTCGACCGGCAACGTGCCGTCGCTGTTGTCGAGAACGAGGTCCACTTCGGCCACGCCTACCGGCTTGCGCGCCGACGAACCAGCAAAGATGACGTCTTCCATGGCTTGCCCGCGCAGGTTTTTCGCGTTCCGTTCGCCGAGCACCCACAGAACCGAGTCGGATATGTTCGACTTTCCCGATCCGTTCGGACCCACGACAGCGGTGATTCCGGGTTCGAAGCTCATAACGCTGCGGTCGGCGAACGATTTGAACCCTTTCAGCACAAGTGATTTCAGATGCATGGTTGCTTACTCCTGCGCGGCGCCACCGGCGGCGGCGTCCCTCTTGGATTTCTTCGCTGCGGCCTTCGCGGCCTTGGCTGCGGCTTTTGCAGCCTTGGCCTGGGCTTTCTGCTCCAATTTAGCTGTTCTTTGCGCTTCTTTGGCCTGTTTGGCTTCGGGCGTGGTGCCCAGGAGGATGTCGAGGGCACTGGCCGCAGCCTTGCTCTCGGATTCTTTTTTGGTGCGGCCGACGCCGCTCGCAAGCGCTTGCAAGCCAGCGTAAACCTGCGTGATGAACGTGCGGTCGTGCGGAGGACCCTGCGTTTCGACCAGCTTGTAGGTGGGCGTGATGCCTTCCTCCTGCAGCTTCTCCTGCAAGGCGCTCTTGGGGTTTTCCGGCTCCTTGGCCATGTCTTCGCTCATCTCGGTGATGAGCGTGCGCTTGACGAAATCGTGGGCGGGCGCGATGCCGCCGTCGAGGTAGAGGGCCGCGACGACGGATTCGTAGACGTTTTCCAGCGCGGAGTGCAAACCCCGGCGCCCCGTGCCCTGCTCCGATTGGCCGAAGATGATGAATTCCGCAAAACCGAGCGATTCGGCGACCCGCGAAAGCGAGCTTCCCGACACGAGCGAAACCTTAATGCGCGTGAGTCCGCCTTCGTCGAGTTCGGGATAGGCATGAAACGCCGCGTCGGCCACCAATGAACCCAATATGCTGTCGCCGAGGAATTCGAGCCGTTCGTAGGAGTACTTCACCGGCCGCCCCTCGATGGCGGAAGGATGCGTGATAGCCGAAAGAAGGTACCGCTCGTCTTCGAAGCGGTACCCCAGTATGGTTTGCGCAAGGTCGAGTTTCTCGCGCTGCTCATCTGTCGAAACGCAATACAAAATCTAAGAGCTTTCGGGTAAAAACGATTGAGTTAGATGAATACGATTTTACCTGTTCGCAGCAGAGGAACCGACAGTCTGCGCGATTAATTCAGAAACGCCGAGCGAAACCGTGCGGGCCGCTGTAAGGATGCCGTTTTTCACGGCCGTTTCGTTAGAGGACCCATGCCCCACCAAACAGGCTCCTGCCACACCTAGAAGGGGTGCGCCGCCGTAGCTGTCGGGCGAGATGGATTCCTTCAAATCGTAGAGGCCGCCTTTCAGAACTCCCGCTGCAAGCGTGGTGACGATGTTCTTTTTGAACACGCCTTTCATGGCTTTGAACAGCTCCTTGGACGTGCTCTCGATGACCTTAATGGCCACGTTGCCGGTAAAGCCGTCGGTCACGAACACGTCGTAGTGACCCCCAAGCAGGTCGGCCCCTTCCCCGTTGCCCACGAAGTTGGGCACCTGCTCTTTCAGCAAAGCGTGCGCCTCAAGGGCGAACGAAGAGCCTTTGGTGTCCTCCGAACCGATGTTGAGCAGCGCAACCGTCGGGCTTTCGCGCCCGAGGAGCTTTTCAGCGTAAATGGAAGCCATCTGGGCGAACTGCACCAGGTATTCGGGCTTGCAGTCGGCGTTCGCCCCTACATCGCACATGATAACCGGGCGCGCTGGAGCTGGGACGATGGTCGCAAGAGCCGGGCGTGCGATGCCCTTGATGCGGCCGGTGATCAACGTCGCCGCAGCCAGGCAAGCACCGGTGGACCCGGCGGAGAAAAACCCGTCGGCACGGCCTTCCTTCACAAGACGGCATCCAACGACGATAGATGAATCCTTCTTCCTGCGCACGGCGTTTGCAGGATGTTCGTCCATGGTGATTTCCTCGGTGCAAACAACCGGCTCGATCCGATCCGATTTGGCTGCCCACTCTTCGACGACTTCTTGCGGTCCGCACAAAACGATTCGCAGGTCGCTCGACTCTTCCAACGCCGCAAGGCAGCCAGGGCCGACCACGGCGGCACCGAAGTCGCCTCCTATGGCGTCTACGGCAATACGGACTTCGGGCATATGGTGCCTCCTTCATGAAAGAACCCGCCAAGGCGGGTTCTCGTGTTACGCAGTTTCGATGACTTCGCGGTCGCGGTAGTGTCCGCAATTCGGGCACACGCGATGCGGAAGCTTCACTTCGCCGCACTGCGGGCACGTCGAACGCGCGGGTGCGTCGATGCGGTCGTTGTGGGAGCGGCGGGCGTTCGTGCGCGCGCGGCCCATCTTTCGTTTAGGTACTGCCATCTTCTTACTCCTTCACGAAACGGGGTGCACCCGTATCAGTTACATAGCGCAAGGGGGTATTCTACACGAGCGCTTCCCACTTCGCAAGGGAAGTTCACGCTTTATTCACTGTCGTCCTCGAAACTGATGTTCTTCAGGATCGAAAACGGATTCTTGGCGGCTTCGAACTCGGCGTTTGCCGCTTCACGCGCTTCCGCGCAAGTGCACGTCGCTTCATTGAGGTTCGCGCCGCAGTCGGGGCAGATGCCCGCACAGTCAGGCCTGCAAAGCGGCTGAAGCGGCACATCCACCAATACGGCGGCGTCAAGCAGGGGCACGAGGTCGATGGTTTCGTCGGGCCCGAGCACATCGAACTCTTCTTCGGCACCTTCGTCAGCATCGGGCGTTTGCCCGTCGAGCAGGAAATAGCCTTCCACTTCCCCGTCGATCGCCACTTCCACCGGTTCCAGGCAACGCGAGCAATCGGTCGTCGCACTCCCGCTGACCGTCCCAGCGACAAGCAGCGCGCCGCCCGTGTTGCTGACCACGACGTTGAACGAAAGCGGCTCCGAAAACGAATAGGTGTCAGGGCCAGCCTGCAGGGATTCCGGTGCGTAAAGACCCGAGAAAGAAGAACTCTCCGCGGGCGCGAAGAGCTCTGAAGGAACTTTGATCGTAGTCTGGTCCATAAATACTAGTAACCGCCGGATATGGAATTGGTGTTCAAGCGGTCGCGGCAACGGCGCACGTTGGCGAGCAGCGTATCGAGGCTTTGCTCGACATGGCCGAACACTTCGTCGGCGTAATCTTCGGCGCCGGCGCGCGTTTCGCGCTCGAGTTCGCGGGCATCGGCCAGGATGATGTCCGCCTGCTGTTGCGACACGCGGACGATTTCCTGCTCGCTCGCGATGGTCATCGCCTGGCTGCGGGCGTCTTCGATCATGCGATTCGCTTCGTCTTCGGCGTCGTCGAGCAGGCTTTGACGCTCGCGCACGATCTGGCGCGCCTGCGCGAATTCGGACGGGAACGTATCGCGGATATCGTCGAGAATCTCGAAGGCGGCGGCGACGTCCACCTGACGCAGGTTCTGCTTACCGAACACCGGCTTGGCATCTTCCAACAAAATGGAGAGCTCTTCAATGAGTCCCAAGACTCCTGTTTCGTCCATGTTCAACCCTTCCGCGAGGTCCTACGTTCGTACGCTATCAGGCAGGCATCCGCTTTCGGAAACCCGCACAACCTTCATGATTTTATCACGCAGCCCTAAAAGCACCGCTTTCGTTCACATCGTATGCATATTTGGCTGCCAGCGGCATGCTTGCCCAAACGGCGGAGACGAAGGGAGGCCCCGAGCGTTTCGGTGCGTCAACGCGTGGTTGCCGCGTCGAACCGAACGGTCTTTCAATCCCTTTCCAGTCCGAATTTGCGGATGAGCGCCGCTTCGACGCACGACGGAACGAATTGCGTGAACGACCCGCCCAGACGCGCGATCTCCCGCACGATGGAGCTGGACAGGTACATGAACTTCGGCGGCGACATGATGAATATCGTCTCGATCTCCTGGGAAAGCTCGTAGTTGAGCGCATTCATCTGGAACTCGTATTCGAAGTCCGTGATAGCGCGCAAACCCTTCACCACGACGTTAGCGCCCATCTTCTGAGCGAAATCCACGAGCAAGCCGTCGAAAGGCTCCACGAGCACGTTTTGCATGCCCGCCGTCGACTCGCGGGCAAGCTGGACGCGTTCGTTGTGGGAGAACAGGGGCTCCTTTCCAGGCGATTCCGCCACAGCCACAACGACCTCGTCGAATATCTGGCTCGCTCGACGAACGATATCGAGGTGCCCTTCCGTAACGGGATCGAACGTTCCGGGAACAAGCGCGCGTTTCATCGTTTCACTCCTTACGAGGTATCCGACCGTGTCCGCAAAGCTCCTTTGCGGCCGGTAGAGTCGATGGGGGAAACATTATACTCCGCGCACATCGCCTTTTCGCGCTGCCCCGTCTGAGGCGCGCTTGCTAGCACATACGGTAGATGTCGATCGACGTCGTGCCGTACGTTTTTTCGGACACCAGCTCCATG
>CAMORQ010000178.1 GCA_946623915.1 uncultured Coriobacteriaceae bacterium
GCCAAGGACGGACGAAGCTGGTCCGCAGATAGTCAAAGAGACAGCAAGGAGGGCCCCAGTGCCTCAGATTCCCGCGCCTTTTCACCGAAGCGAACTTTGAAACAAGCGCGAAGATGAGGTGCCAGAGCCCTCCGCAGCAGTAAGGCGGTTGCGCCGTTTGCAGAACGGCGCAACACACCCCTTTATTTACAACTGGCTTTTAAAGCCTGCATCGCCGTTCTTCTCGGCGAGCGCAGCCTGCGCTGCCGCCAGGCGTGCGAGCGGCACGCGATAGGGCGAGCAGGACACGTAGTCCAGACCGATGCGATAGAACTTCTCGACCGAAGCGGGGTCGCCGCCGTGTTCGCCGCACACACCCACCGTAAGATCGGGGTTGGAAGCCTTGCCCTTTTCGGTGCCCATGCGCACAAGCTCGGCAACGCCGTCGTCGACCGTCTCGAAGGGGTTGACGGGCAGCAGCTTGCGCTCGAGGTACGTGGGGATGAACTTGGCCTCCACGTCGTCGCGGCTGAAACCGAATGTGGTCTGGGTGAGGTCGTTCGTGCCGAAGCTGAAGAAATCGGCGTGCTTCGCGATCGCGTCGGCGATGACAGCAGCGCGCGGCAGCTCGATCATCGTGCCGATGGGGATGTCCAGTTCGATGCCCTGCTCTTCAGCAACCGCATCCACAGCAGCCTGCACTTCGGAGCGCATGGTCTCGATTTCGGACTCGAGCGACACGAGCGGAATCATGATTTCAGGCTTGGGGTCCAGGCCTTCCTTCTTCAGCTGAGCGCATGCGGTCGCGATGGCGCGCGATTGCAGGGCAGGCAGCTGCGGGAAGAGGATGGACAGACGCACGCCGCGCAGGCCCAGCATCGGGTTGGCTTCGCTCATGCCGTCGATCTTGGCGAGCAGCTCGCGCTTTTCGGCAAGCTCTTCGGCGGTAGCACCCTTGGCCTCGGCCACGGCGATTTCCACTTCCAGCTCGCGCGGGTTGTCCAAGAACTCGTGCAGCGGCGGATCGAGCAGGCGCACGATGACCGGATAGCCGTCCATGGCCTTGAAGATGCCCAGGAAGTCGCCCGTCTGAGCTTCGAGCAGCTGATCGAGGGCGGCGTTGCGGGTGGCATCGTCGTCGTTGAGGATGAAGGACTGGATAATCTGCTTGCGCTCGCCGAGGAACATGTGCTCGGTGCGGCACAGACCGATGCCCGTGGCGCCGAAATCGCGGGCCAGCTGGGCGTCCTCGGGATTGTCGGCGTTGGCGCGCACGCCCATGGTGCGGAATTCGTCAGCCCATTCGAGCATGGTGTCCAAATCGCCGGTGAGCTCGGGCATGACCAAATCGACCGCGCCGGCGACCAGGATGCCCTGCGTGCCGTCGATCGAGATCATGTCGCCTTCGCGGATGACCACGTCGGTGCCTTCGACCGTAGCCTGCTTGGCTTCGGCGTCGATCTTCAGGGCGTCAACACCGCACACGCAAGGGGCACCCATGCCGCGTGCGATAACCGCCGCGTGGCTGGTCTTGCCGCCATGGCTGGTGAGAATGCCTTCGGCAGCGATCATGCCGGGCAGGTCGTCGGGGTTGGTCTCCCAGCGGACAAGCACGCACTTGCGGCCGGCTTCGGCGGCAGCCACGGCGTCCTCGGAGCTGAACACGGCCTCGCCCACAGCGGCGCCGGGGCTGGCATTAAGACCGCGTGCGAGCACATCGTAGCCGGCATCCTTGTCGAACTGGGGATGCAGCAACTGGTCGAGCTGGTCGGGGTTGACGCGGGCGACCGCTTCCTCCTTGGTGATCAGGCCTTCGCGCTCCATATCGATGGCGATGCGGATGGCCGCGGCGGCGGTGCGCTTGCCCACGCGGGTCTGCAGCATGTAGAGCTTGCCCTGCTCGATGGTGAACTCGATGTCGCACATGTCGCGGAAATGGTCTTCGAGGATCTTGAAGATGCCCTCGAGCTGCTCGCCCGCCTCTTCCAAGCCAGCGACGTTTTTCAGCTCTGCGATAGGGCTGGTGTTGCGGATGCCCGCCACCACGTCTTCGCCCTGGGCGTTGACCAGGTAGTCGCCGTAGAACTCCTTTTCGCCGGTAGCGGCGTTGCGCGTAAACGCCACACCGGTGGCCGACGTGTCGCCCTTATTGCCAAAGACCATGGACTGCACGTTGACGGCCGTGCCCATGTCATCGGAGATCTTGTTCTGCTTGCGGTAGAGGACCGCACGCGGGTTGTTCCAGCTGCCGAACACGGCTTCGATGGCCAGCTTCAGCTGCACCATGGGATCCTGCGGGAACTGGGCCACGCCGTCGGACGCCAGATCGGGATAGTCGGCGGCGTTCACGTGGTCGGAGAAGATCTGCTTGAACTGGCCGACCAGCTCGGTCAGGTCTTCGGCGGTGAGGTCGGTGTCGGACTTGACGCCACGGATGTTCTTCATGGCGGTGATGGCGTTTTCGAACAGGTCGCCTTCGAGGCCCATGACCACGCTGCTGAACATTTGGATGAAGCGGCGGTAGCTATCCCATGCGAAACGCGGGTTTTCGGTCTGGGCGATGAGGCCCTTGATGGATTCGTCGTTGAGACCCAGGTTGAGCACCGTGTCCATCATGCCGGGCATGGAAATGGGTGCGCCACTGCGGACGGAAACGAGCAGCGGATCGTTCGGATCGCCGATCTTCTTGCCCAGGCGGTTTTCAAGGTCGATGCGGTATTCTTCGATGGAGTCGAGCGCACCTTCGGGCCACGTGTTGTCGGCCCCGGCGTATTCCATGCACGTTTGGCACGTGATGGTGAATCCCGGAGGCACGGGCAGGCCGATGTTGGCCATTTCGGCCAGGTTGGCGCCTTTGCCGCCCAAAATCGCCTTCATGTTGGTGTTGCCTTCGGTTACGTTGTTGCCCTGTGCATCCGCTCCGAATGCATAGACGCGCTTCACTGCTTCGGTCACCTTGGTCTCCTTACAAACGACGGACTCTGCTTGCAAACACGCTCCTATGTGCGTGGATGAGCCATTTCATAGTACCGCAAAATCTCCTGCGCGGTTTCCTCGACGGCACGATTATCGGTATGAACCACAATGCACCCCAACTGGCGCATGAGCTTGCGGGATTTCTCCAAATCCTGAATGATGAACTCGAGGCTCGCATACGTGCCGGCCACCGCCTTTTCAGCGCTGTTCAGGCGCCGCTGACGGATGCCATGGAGCACTTCCGGCGATATCATCAGGCCGAACAGCCGCGTCGGGTCCACGTCGAACACCTCTTTAGGAGGATCGGTGGACGGGTCGAGCGGGATGTTGGCCACCTTGTAGCCTTCCTGGGAAAGGTAGATCGACGTGGGAGTCTTCGAAGAACGGGACACGCCCAAAAGCACGATGTCGGCTTTGTGCAGGTCCTGCGGGTTGCGCCCGTCGTCATGTTCGATGGTGAACTCCATCGCCTCGATGCGGCGGTAATAAGCCTCGTCGGTCGCGCGATAGACGCCGCGTTCGGTCCCTGGCTCCAAACCGCTGACTTTGCTGATCGCGGCAAGCGCCTCGGTCATAAGGTCGACCGCAACGACATGGGGGTTGGCGGCAAGATACGACCTGAACCCGTCGTAGGTGGGACCTTCGACCAGCGTGAAAAAGCACAGGATGGTCTTATCCCCCGTTTCGGCCTCGTGGATGGCGACGTGCTCGTCGAGAAACGACGTGATGTCGTCGACCGTCTTCACGCCCGAAAGCACTTCAAGCGCCGGATCGGGCACGCCGAACTGGCTCGTAGCCACACGGGCTATGGTCTGCGCCGTAATGCCGATCGAGTCGCTGATGACGTGAATCGGAGGCAGGACAGAGGACCCGTCCGATCCCGACACGCTTGTCGCATACGCCACGTGGACCACCTACGCCTTGGCCAGCACACCGAAGTCGGCGACGTTGGCGAACACGCCCACGAAGCGGTTCAGCAGACGCAAGCGGTTCGCTCGGACAGCCTCGTCTTCGTCCATGACCATGACTTTCTCGAAGAAGTTGTCGACCGGACCGCGCAGGCCGGCAAGGTCGGACAGAGCCGCCGGGTAATCGTCTGCAGCGAGGGCGGACGCAACGTTTGTCCGTGCGGTTTCGATGGCAGCGAGAAGGGCGGATTCCGCATCGGTAAGCATAGATGCATCTACTTCATCGCCCAATGCCTCATCGCGCAGGTTGTTCGCACGGGCATAGGCGGTGGCCAGGTCCTCCATCGTGTCAGCGGATGTGGCACGCGCCTCTTCGAGCGCACGAACGCGCGCAGCGATCACGGCGGGCTCCACCACACCGGCGGACAGCACCGCGTCGACGGCGTCGGCAGAGTTGCCCGCATCGCGCAAGATGACCTTGGTGCGCGTAACGAAGAAATCGACCACTTCGGCTTGGACAGAATCCTTGTCGAAGGAAACGCCTGCGGCGGCGTAGGCGTCCAGAGCCGCAGAGATGGCCGACTCGAGAGACACGGGCAGGCCCGCCTCGAGCATGGCCACGATGCCGATGGCCGAGCGGCGCAGCGCGAAGGGGTCGGAAGATCCCGTGGGACCCTGGCCGAGCGCGAACAGGCCGCATATGGTGTCGAGTTTGTCGGCGAAGGCGACGATCTGGCCCACATGCGAGCTGGGAATGGCATCGCCTGCGAATTTGGGCTGGTAATGCTCGCGGATCGCCGTGGCAACCTGGTCGTTTTCGCCGGAAGCGGCAGCGTAGTAGGATCCCATGATGCCCTGCACGCTGGTGAACTCGACTACAGCACCGCTGACCAGGTCGGCTTTGCACAGGTAGGCGGCACGGGCGGCATCTTGCGCGTCTGCGGGGGAAAGCCCAGCGTCGGCGGACAGATGGTTCGCCAGCGCGACGATGCGGTCGGTCTTCTGACGAGTGGTACCCAGCTGCTCCTG
>CAMORQ010000179.1 GCA_946623915.1 uncultured Coriobacteriaceae bacterium
TGAGCATGTCGAGCCCATTCACGTCGCCGATGCCGTAGATGCTATCGACATTGGTGCGCATGTGCTCGTCGACGACGATGGCGCCCGTTTTGCTATCGACGGCAATGTCGGTGGTCTCTACCCCGACTCCATCCGTGACGGGCTTTCTGCCGCCTGCCAAAAGGACGCACGTGCTCGAAACTTGCCGCATCTCACCCTGCGCCTCGAACGTGGTGAGCACGGTGCCGTCGGGCTGCTCGGCAAACCCTTTTACGTCTGCGCCAAGCTCGACGCGAATGCTGCGGGCCGTCGCCGAGGCTGTGATTGCGGCCGAGGCGTCTTCGTCGAACACGTGAAGCAGGCGACTGCGTCGCGCGAGAATCGTTACGTGCACGCCGAGGTTTGCATACATGAGGGCAAACTCCACGCCGGTTACCCCGCCTCCCACGATAGCGATGGAAGAGGGCAGCGTTGTACTATCGAGAGCCTGGTCGGTGTCGAGCACTTTGGGCAAGTCGGCGCCGGGAACGTCGAGCGGACGGATGGCGGAGCCTGTGGCTATGATGCAGTTGCTGAAAGAAAGGCGCTGCGTCTTCTCGCCGTCCACGACAACGGTTTTGTTCCCCTCGAAGCGAGCAGTGCCGCGCAGCAGGCGTATGCGGTTTTTAGCCACGAGGTACTCGATGCCGTCGACGAGTTCGCGTACGATGCGGTCTTTGCGTGCTATGATAGCGTCCATGTTGGGCCGCGCGGTCCCTTCCATCACAAGCCCCCATTCCGATGCGTGAAGGATGTCGCGCAGAAGGCTTGCCGACGCAACGAGCGTTTTCGTGGGGATGCATCCGCGATTCAGGCATGTCCCGCCGAGTTCGGCTTGCTCAACAAGCGTCACCTGTATGCCCTTTTTGGCGGCATAGATGGCGGTGACGTAACCGCCTGTGCCACCGCCGATGATGAGCAGCTCGGCGCGCTGGCTCTGGCCCGCGTCGCCGGCGTTGTTGCGGATGGCGCCGGTGGCGGGCGCGGTCGAGCCTCGCTCTTCGATTATCGCGAGCACATCGTCGGCGGCGACCACATCGCCTTCTGCTACGAGTACCTGGCTGATCGTGCCGCTTTCGGGCGCAGTGATAGGCACCGCCCTTTTGCCCGTTTCCACGCTGAACAGCTCTTGGCCGGCTTCTACGACGTCGCCAGCTTTTACGAGAATGCCTGCCACTACAGTTGGCTTCGTCGCGGGAATTGGTGGCATGGTAACGTTCAGCATGGGTTCTCCTTTCGCTTCCTTATGCAAAAACCGCACGAGGCTCCTTTGCACCGTGCGGTTTTGCCAGATCGATTAGCCAGTTCGATACGCCAGATAGGCACGCCAGGTCGATAAGCCAGTCCAGCACGCCAAGCCAGAACGCCAGGTCGGAATGCCAGCTCGGCACGCCAGTCCGGAACGTCGGATCGATACCGATGATGGCGTTATGCCATTTGGCGAAGGCTTATTAAGCGTTCACGCCAGAGCAGACGACCTTTACGCCTTCCTTGAACGTTGCGCAGATGGGGCAGGTCGCTTCTACGAACTTGGCGAATTCCTCGCACTTTTCCTGCGGTTCGTCGGTCTTGAAGTTCATCGTGTAGCGCACCTGCTGGAAGCCCTTGGGCACGTCGGCAACATACATGAAGCCATCGGGGTCCACGTCGCCTTCCATGTCGATGCTGAAATCTTCGAATGTGAAGTCTTTGGCCTTCGCAAACGATGCTGCAACGATGCCCAGGCAAGCCCCCGTTGCGCACATGGCAGCCTCGAGTGGGTTCATCCCTTCGTCCATTCCGCCAGCGTCTTCGGGCTCGTCGAGGATGAACTTGAATCCGCGCGACTCGCATTCCATCTGCACGCCCTTGCCCGTGGGTTTAACGGTTGCCTTGAACGGTGTAAGCATGAAATCCTCCTGTCATCGAAGTTCGGCAATTGCCGATTCTGCTTTCGCTGGGTGAATCCTTGCCTTGTGAAGGCACCCAGCATCATATGCAGCAAGTATAGTCCACTGCTCGATAAATTAATCGTGATTATTAAATTAATTTAAGCGCGATAAGCTGAGGCAAGACTATATCCATTGAGCGACGGGTCTGAAAGCTCCTGTTTGCCGAATCAGTGCCTTATTTCGAGCCCTATTTTTGCGAAATTAGGGCTCCCGTGACAAAAATCGATATTTAGAGACAACGCTAAAATTAGGTAGCCCTAAAGCCTAAAATCGTCACGTTATGCGAAGTTGGCAGAAGCGCCCGCCCAGTTCATGCGGGCGTGACTGCTCGAACTTCGCATAACGTACGACTTAGCATTTGATCGCATCGTGTTCGGACGCGTGTACTACGACAAGCGGACGAGCGCATACGAGGACTTGGACACGTTCTATCGCGGTGCCGCCGAACAAGCGAGGACGTTCTGCGAGAAGAACGGCATCGACTGCCACATCAAGAAGGGAACGGCAGATTAGGCACTGCTGCGCTGATCTGCAGCGCATTCAGAACCGTTCGATTCAGGACACTAGATGCCATTAGCGGACAATAATCCCACGATTTAGGACAATGTCCGTAAATGTCCGGAATCGTCCCTATTGGTCCGCCTCGGGCGGCAAAAGATAGCGACGGTCTCTCGTCGTGCCTGTGGCGACGATCTTGCCCTCGGCCACCAGCGGGGAGATGTGGCGCCTCACGGTTCTCTCCGTCACATCGGCGATGGCGGCCACTCCAGGTACCGTCGCGTACCCGTAGTCTCTCATCATCTGGAAGATGACCTCGTCCACGCCAAAAGATGTGCCCATGGCGGAGGCGGCGCCCTTCAGGATGGGGACGGACGGGGGGTGCGGACATTTTTCCGTACCTCCTAGGCGGCAAATCCCAGTCTCTTGCGCCTGTTGTCTATCGTATCGTACACCGTCTTGCCGTCTTCCCTGAAGTACTTGATCCTGTCGGTGCTGTAGCGGCGCATCCATGCGTCCAGGCGCCCGGCGAACTCCTCGTAGGAAACGCCCCTCCAGTCGCACCCGTAGAAGAACTCGTTCTTCAGGATCCCGAAGAACCCCTCGCAGGCGGCGTTGTCGGGCGAGCAGCCCTTGCGCGACATCGAGCGCGCCACGCCGTGCTCCTCGCAGATCGCCGCCCATCCGGGCCAGAAGTAGTGGACACCGCCGTCGGTGTGGCAGAAGGGGCGCTCCCGGGGTCCTTCTGGGAGCACGCGGCAAGAAGCAAGGGGTGACCAGCTCCGAGTCCGGGTGCGGCGATATCGCCCAACCCACCGGCTTGCCGTCGAACAGGTCGATCACCGGCGAGAGGTAGGCCCTGCGCGGGTCGTCGGGCAGCCTGAACTCGGTTATGTCGGAGACCCATTGATCGGCGAACCCGTCCCGCAGGCGGCTTCCGGCAAGCTGGTCGACCGCGCCAAGTCGGCGGGGCGCCTGCGCGGGGCGGATGCCTACAAGAGGGGCGGTGAATAGGATGCTGGCGGAAGAGCACTTCGAGCAGTTCAAGCAGTTCAGGGTGAAGGCCATGGGTGACAAGCTGCGCGAGATGGTCGAGGACGACTCCTACGACGCCTTCACGTTCGAGGAGAAGATGGAGATGCTCATCGACGCCGAGGCGACCGCCAGGCGGGAGCGCAAGATCGCCAAGCTCGTCAAGCAAGCGGGGTTCAAGGATTCCGCCGCGTGCGCCGAGGACGTCCTCTACCTGCCCGAAAGGACGCTGTCGAAGGACCGCATCGCCCGGTACGCGGAATGCGATTGGGTGGAGAACTGCGATGTCATGGTGATAATCTCGAAAACGGATTGCGGGAAGAGCTTTTTGTCCCAGGCGTTCGGCAACTCGCCGTGCCGCAGGCTCATCCCCGTTCGCTACACGCGCCTGGCCGACGTCTGCGACGACCTCAACCGCGCCCGCGCCGCAGCCGACCACAGCTACTTCGAGAAGATGGACGCCTACAAGTCCGTCGAGCTCCTGATCGTCGACGACTTCATGACGACGCCCATATCCACGCAGAATTCGATAGACCTGTTCGAGATCATGGAAGCGCGCGAAGGGCGGCGTGCGACGATCATCGCTTCGCAGCTCGAACCAAACGAATGGTACCTCCGGATAGAGGGCGAGCTGATGGCGGATTCCATCTTGAACCGCATCGCTACCGGCGCACGCTACATCGATCTGGAGGGGCCGAACATGCGCGAGTATTTTGCAAAGAAGAGGGAGGCTGTCTAACGGTACCAAGCTAGCTTACTCGCGGTACCGTCGCATGCTGATTGGCGGTACCATAGCGGCTGACTGTCGGTACCGCGAGGGGTTACTATCCATCTACAAGAACCCGTGCTCCCACGTCGTGGCACCGCGCCGCGACGACCCCAAGCGAAGCGCGCTCTCCATCGAGGAGGGGGCAAGGCTCATGGCGGAGGTGGACGGCTCGGAAGCAGAAGCCTACGCCAAGATGGACGAGAAGGAAGCGCGTCGCGCCTACCGCGAGGAGCACGGCATAGCCAAGGAGCGCAAGGCGTTCCGCGGCCTGCACCACATCGGCAACGTCACGGCCGTGCGCCTCGGGCTCGCCACCGGCATGCGCAGGGGCGAGGTCTTCGCCGTCACGTGGGAGAACGTCGACCTCGACCGCCGCACGATACGCGTCTGCCAGTCCATCACCTACCAGCGCAAGGTGAAGACGCCCAAGACCCAGGCTGGCATTCGCACGCTCGCTATCGATGCTACGACGGCGTCACATCTCGCCACGTGGAAGGAGCGGCAGGCCACCGAGCTCGCCAAGATTGGCGTCACGCAGACCGGCAAGACCCCGGTGTGCTGCTCTGACACGGGCAGTTGGTACCGCATCGACAACTTCGAGCACTGGTGGAGCGTCTGGCGCAAGGAGCACGGCTTCGAGGG
>CAMORQ010000180.1 GCA_946623915.1 uncultured Coriobacteriaceae bacterium
ATGGACACATCGGCCGCGTCAACCGACTCGTCGTTCAAGGCCGCCAGAACGCTATCGGGCAACGTGAACATAAGCTTTTCGGTTAGCGCGGTCTTCTGCGTGAAATCCTCCCACGCATCTCCCAGAACGACGAACTTGCCCTCCTGCAAATTGGTGGTGGTGTAGTATAGCGGCTTGGCATACGTGACGGATTCTCCGTTGTGGTTGACGGTAAGCACACGGATGCTGCTTTGCACGTTAAGCGAACCGCCTGGTTCCACGTTGATTGCCGGATAGATACCTCCGACCTCATTGAGGATGTACGCGCTTATCTCTCCAGCCTGCAGTTTGGCATGGGAGTCGGCAACGCTGTCAACGATTGCAAGGTTGCCGCCGTCTTTGATGGTGAATTGGGTTTCTATGTCATTGTCGAGCTTGATGCCGTTCAGTTCGAGGGTGACATTTTTGTCGACGTCGATGTGCCCAGGATAGATATAGAGCACGCCGGGTTTTTCCTGTGCGGCGATGATTTCGATCTTGTCGCCATCCTGCGCTGCCGCGAACGCCTCTTCGAGCGTCTTGTATTTCACATCACCGATCTTGGCGATGTTTATCTTGTTCAGCGACGGCGTAGCGGTAAGCAGCAGAACGTGGCTGGGCGAACGGGTAATGGGGGCGTCGAATTCCTCGCTGGATTTGTAATCGTCCCACACATATGCCGAGAAGTCGAAATCGCCGTCGACCATGTCGCTGGCGGCAGGAATCGTAGTTGCTTTGTTTGAAGGGATGTAAATGTCATTTGCCACGTCATTGGGGGTTGCAGCCGCCGTCGCGACGTTTCCGTACACGGCGCTGTCGCCGGTGATGGCAAGCGTGTTCGTGCACATGACGCCGCCGGTCATGTAGTAGCTAAACGTCGGATTGGACCCACCCTCGGTTACGACCCTGTTATTCTTTACCACCGTATTGTTCAGCGTGATGTTGGATGTATAGCCGCAAACACCTCCGACCAGATAGGTGGCGTCCCCTGTCGCCAGGTTATCGGCAATAAGGCAATCGTCGAAGAATGCACTGGTCTTATTGGTAACGTAGACCGTTTTCTCTGTACCCGTGTTGCCAACGATGCGGCAGTTGTTTACATAGATAGATTTCTGCATAGCGTTGAACTCGAGAAGGTTGTCGCCATCGAGCTCGTTGCCTTCGAACACGCAATCCTTAACCGTGAGTGAAGGCCCGCTAAACGGCACCACTCTTGTGTTGCCCGAGCAATCGATTGCAGTTCCCTTGTTGCCCATGAACGTATTCCCCTCATACAAGGGCGAAACAGCATGCAGGGTCTTTATGCCGGCACCGTTGCCCACGAATGTGGAGTTTTTCACCTCGATTTGACCCGTAGTGTAGAGCGCATACTTGCCGTACCCGTTGGCGGCGGCTTCAAGACCGTTACCCTCGAAAACACATGAATCGACCAACACGGTCGGCCTGGCACTGGCGCCGGAGTCCGTGACGGCGGACTGGCAGCTGTCCTTGAAGGTGAGGTTCTTAAGCACTATCGAGCTTTCCTTGCCGCGTAGATAAAGCCCGTTTCTGCCGCCTGCGATGGTGCCGTTCTGGATAACCGCATGGGTGGTGTCGCCAAGAGTGATCGGCGTAATCGTGGTCTTGGGACTGCTCAGCGTGAAGCCTCCCAGATCGATGACTGCCGGAGCTTCGCTGGTCCCCAGAGCGGGCAAATAATCGCATTCGGCAACGTCTTTCAACAAGGCGATCTTTCCGTCCGCACCGGCGTTTGCCACATAGGCGTCAACAGCTTCGGTGAGGGTCCTAAAGGTCGCGTCGCCATACGACCATGCACCGTCTGCGCCATTGGCGGGTATAACATCGTACTGGTCCTTGCTCGAGCTGTGGGAGACGGCCGGGATGCCGTTGTCGTACGTTTTGCCGTCCACGCCATTTTTATATAGGTAGCCTTCGAGCTTCGTGCCATGGTCGACCATTTCCGACGCTGGAATCATGGCAATGCTCACGCTGCCAAGCACGATGTCGGCAGCGTACATGCTGTTACCTTTGGTGTCGTTGTTGTAGATAGCGCTGTTGACCAATTCGAGCGTACCTTTGCTGAAGTAGAGACCGCCGACTCCTGCGCTGATGCCGTAACCCACATTTCCCGAGACAGTCGTATCGTCGAGCCGCAGCTTCGCATTGCTACCCGGCGTAAAGTAGATGCCGCCAGCGTAGTAGGCGGAATTGTCTTTAATGTCGCAGCTGGTAAGCGTAGCGTTGCCACCCTGCAGGTAGAGGGGCGCCATGCCGTACATGCCCGTCATGCCCGATATTTCGGATTCGGTCATGTTCAGCACCGCACCGTTATAGGTATGCACCATGCCGCGCGGGTAGTCCGTAGACCCTCTGAAAGAGCTGTCCCCGTCGTTGTCCACGATTCGCGTGTTCTTGATGTTGAGCGTGCCACCATCCTGATGGATAACCGTGCCGCTGTTGCCCGTGATGGTCAGATACTGCAGGGTCACCGTAGCGCCCTTGTACGCAGAGACCGCACCGCCCCAATACGTGTAGATGCGCGTGGTCTTGTCGAAATCGTGTTGCAAGGCGTTTGCGCCGGTGATGGTGCCGTTTTTGATGGTGACATTGCCGCCGCTTATGTCGAACGCCCGCAGCAAATCGCAGCTGTTGTAAATGGTGCCCGACTCGGAAGCAGTGACCGTTTTACCATTCAGGTCAATGGTGATTTTCTTGTTCGGGATCGGAAAATAACCTTTGACGTTTTTCGCCAGCGTAATGGTGTCGCCGTCTTGCGCGGCTGCAATGGCATCACCGAGGGTCTCGTATTCGACATCGGCAATAGTCGCAGCTACGTTTTCGCCGCCTGCGGCAAAGGCAAGACCACCACCGAACATGCAAAGAGACAAGAGGACAGCAGAGCAGAATGCGGCGAGTCGTTTCATAGCAATTCCCGTCTCTAAGATGGCATGCATATGGATTGAGCAGCACTTCTCCTATAAGTCATCTAATTCTATCATTTTAGGGGACTTTATGCACTCTAGCACGATGGAGCACGCAGGTTGACGGATTGAGTAATGCGAACCTGACGGTGCGATTTGCCTTGGTTGCTGGATTATCCAAATGTGACAGCAACGACGCGTTGGTGTCACAACAACGACGGGGCGGGCTGCTGTCACATTCGGCAACAACGCGTGGCGGTCGCGACGACGGGTCGCTACCACGTTGATTATCGGAATCTTCGGGCAAACCGGATGGAGCTTCGTCAAAACACGCGGCCCGGATCGCTGCCCGTGCAAAAACAATCTCCCAGAGTGCATGGGATTGGGCCTTGTGACCACATTTCCACGCAGTGATGGGACCACCCGCGCGTCAATCGTCAGCATAACCCCAGGTCGCGAATTCTTCGACGTCCGCAAAGCCGCGCCAAAAGTGGTCACAAGGCCCAATCCCATGCATTTTCGGACGATCTCCTTGCACGGAGCCGTCCGTCAGCCCAGAGGTGACAGAGGTTCTCGCGTCACCCCCCCCATCGGGGTCGCTTTGTGCTATAGAATTGAAAGCTGAAACCGAATACAGCACATTGTGCGAGGCAGCACCGCAAGGCACGGCAGCACAACCAACGTAAAGGAGAGGACGAACATGCTAGACAAGATCGACCTGAAGGCGAAAAAGCTATCCAAGGAAGAATACAAGCCCGCACACGACGAGCTCGTAGAAAAGCTGATCGTACTTCAGCAGGAGGCTCGCACAAAAGGCGTAGGTTTGGTTGTGCTCGTGGAAGGATGGGCGGGAGCCGGCAAAGGAAGCCGCATCTCCGATTTGGTGTACCACCTGGACGCACGCGCCACATCGGTGCACGACACGGGCGACGTCAACGTGCAGAGCGCGCACGATTTTGCAGGCACCGAATGGGGCGTTACCGGCATGCAGCCGCTTTTCCAGGAGTTCTGGGCCGCGCTTGGCGAACGCGGCACGTTCACGTTCTACGACCGAGGCTGGTACACGGCGGCTGCCGAACAAGTGCTGTTCAACCTCGTGGGAGACGAAGCCGAGCCGGTTAAAAAACTTGCCAAAAAAGTCAAGAAAGGGCAGCTTCTGTCTGACGTAAGCGCCGCCAAAACCCGCGGCGAGCTGCGCGGCGACCCGGTGAGCGGATACCGACGCATGGCGCACGACTTCGAGCGCATGCTGGTAGACGATGGCTACGTTGTGGTGAAGTTCTTCGTTCACATTTCGAAGAAGGCCCAGAAAAAACGCCTGGAAGCGCTGCACGACGACCCCGAAACGGCATGGCGCGTCAGCGACGCCAAGCTGGGGCTCACAAAGTACTACGACAAGGCCTACGAGCTCTACGACAAGCTGCTCGAAGGCTCGAACTTCGAATTCGCCCCTTGGACAGTCGTGAACGGCGAAGACAAGCGCGCCGCCAACGTCCAGATAGCGAGCACCCTGGTCGAAGCCCTCGAAGGCGCGCTCGCAGCCGGGCCCGACGCCGCTGCCGAAGAGGCGAAAGCGAAGGCTGCGGAAAACTCCGCACGGGCCGCGGCGGCTGCAGAGGGGGGCGCAGAACAGGCACCCGACAGCGCTGCGCTGCTCAAAGAGTACGAGCAGCAGGCCAAGCTTCAGAAGAAGCAGGCGCCGAAGGAATCGAAGTTCATCATCATGTCGGGCTACCCGCAGATCGACCACTCTAAAACGAAACCCTCCATCGACTCGGAAGACGAGTACCATGACAAGCTGAAGGCCGAACAAGAGCGGTTCCGCAAGCTGGAAATCGAGATGTACCACAAACGCGTGCCCCTCATGCTGATGTACGAAGGCTGGGACGCGGCGGGCAAGGGCGGCAACATCAAGCGCATCGCCCAGGCCATCGACGCGCGCGCCT
>CAMORQ010000181.1 GCA_946623915.1 uncultured Coriobacteriaceae bacterium
TATGGACATCGGCGCTTTCATCGAGCAATATCCTATCGTCGTCTCTATCGTTGTGTTTGCGATTGTGTTGGTGGTCACATGGGTCGTCGAACACGCTGTGTTCAAGCTTGTCGGCGGACTTGGCGCCAAGGCGAACAACCCCCTGCCGTCAAGCTCCATCTTCGCCAACATTGCGCGCGTTGCCATCTGGCTGTTAGGTATAGCCCTCGGAGCCAAACTTGCGTTCAACTACGACCTGACGGCACTGGTTGCAGCCCTTGGAGTTGGCGGTATCGCGTTGTCGTTGGGCATGCAGGACACGCTGCAAAACCTTATCGGCGGCCTTCAGATTTCCTTGAGCAAGCTTGTCGAGCCTGGCGAGTACATCGAGGTCTTGGGGCAACGCGGACAGGTACAGGACGTTACATGGCGCCACACCACGACCATCGACTCTTCTGGCAAGAAGCACATCATCCCCAATTCCGTGATCAACAGCAGTGAAATCATCGATCTGGGCGAATCCGTGGATGTGCTGGTACCCTTCCTGCTTCCCATCGACACCGACATCGCCACGTTCACTGAAAGCGCGAAAGCGGCCCTTGAAAAAGAACTGGACGGTTCCCTGGGCATCAAAGGCGTGCGCATCCAGCTTGGCGGCACCGAATATGGTGGCATTTCTGGGCGTGCTGTGGCCGACACCTTGCGCTCTGCTGGTCCCGAAAGCGCCATAGCGGACCGCATGGCACGCGCAATCGGCCCTCTGCTGAACATCGGGTCTTAGCAAAAAGTTCGCAGACGAAGCCCCCTGCTCTGGCATATTTCGCCCGCACATCACGGGCACCGATGCTGTACCAAGGGACTTCGTCTTGCACAGCGACCTGCGCAAGACGCAATCGCCGCGTCGAACCAAATGCGTGAAAGGCGCACGGCTTCACAAGCGCACCTGAAATACCGTGCGCTTTCGTCCCTTGTTCGTTCGAGAGACACGGCCTTTGCCTAAACGCGCTGATGTACAATGCTTGGCATACGAAAAACCGCAAGAGAAAGGCTTATCGGATGGAGACCAGACCATATGTACCATGGGATATGATGACCAACTTCCTCGTCGACGCTTTCGAAGGCTACGGGGTCCCGCATGACGACGCGGTCATCTGCGCCGACGTGCTTGTAGAATCAGATCGCCGCGGCATAGAAAGCCATGGCGCCAACCGCTTCAAGCCCATCTACATCGACCGCATCGTCAATGGAACGCTGCTGCCGGTCACAGAACTCGAGATCCTCAACGAAACCCCGACGACCGTAGTCGCCGACGCGCACGACGGCATGGGCATGGTCGCCAGCTACCGTGTCATGGAAAAGCTGATAGCAAAGGCCAAAGAGTACGGGATGGCAGGCGGCGCGATCCGCAACTCCACCCACTACGGCATCGCGGGCTATTGGACCTCCATGGCTGCGAAAGAGGGCATGGTGGGAATCACCGGCACCAACGCGCGCCCTTCCATTTCGCCCACGTTTGGCGTCGAAAACATGATGGGGACCAACCCGCTGACGTTTTCGCTCCCCACCGACGAAGACTTCGACTTCTGCCTCGACTGCGCCACATCGATCGTACAGCGCGGCAAAATAGAGTATTACGCGCGCATCGGCAAGGACACGCCTGCAGGCATGGTCGTCGCGCGGGACGGGTCCACTGTCACCGATTCGAACGAAATCCTGAAAATGCTCGTTGACGGACGCGCCGCGCTCGCTCCTCTCGGAGGCGGCCCCGACGACGAAATGTGCGGCTACAAGGGCTACGGCTACGCAGCCGTCGTGGAAATACTTTCCGCAGCGCTCACCGGCGGCGAATTCATGAAAGCGCTGACCGGCGTCGCCGAGGACGGAAGCCCGCAGATGTACCACCTGGGACATTTCTTCTTCGTCATCGACCCCGACGCCTTCATGGGCCAGGAAACGTTCCGCAAAACCGCAGGCGACATCTGCCGCGCGCTGCGTGCGTCGCAAAAGGCCCCCGGCTACGACCGTATCTTCACAGCGGGCGAAAAAGAGCATGATGCCTGGCTCGACCGCAAAGAAAAAGGCGTACCCGTGGGCGAAGCGGTTCAGAAGGAGCTCATCGAAGTGCGCGACAAACTGGGACTGGACTACAAGTTCCCCTTCGAATAGGCGCGCCGGCCGGACGCACTGCGAACAGCTGCGCGTCCGGCCGCACCTGAAGCCACATGCGCACAGCATCGATCATCTTAGACATAGACACGCAGGCGCTCGACCGCACCTATCTGTATAGGGTGCCCGAATCCATGGAGGGCATCGAAGTAGGCTGTGCCGTGCTCGTGCCTTTCGGAAGGAAAGTCGACATCGGCTTCGTCATGGCAATCGAAGACCACGACGACATCGAAAACCTGGGCATCGACGTCGGCAAGATAAAGGACGTCAAAGAGGTACTGAGCAAATCCTACTTCAACCGGAACGCCGCCGCATGCGTGGAGTTCCTTTCGCATCGCTACCTGGCTCCTTTGTCGAGATGCGTGCGCCTGTTCACGCCTCCCGGCGGCGTACCGCGCCTGAAGCGCAAGGGATATTCCTACTATGTCGAACAACCCCAGGTGGGAGAAGTTGACGACCGTTGGGTTGTCCTGGTTCCCGATTCGGGGTTCGAGCCGAAAAAGACCGCTGCGAAGCAGAAAGCCATACTTTCCGCCCTCGAGCGAGGCGATCTGCGCGTCGCCGAGCTTAAGGCAGAATACGGCTCGGTCGCCTCATCGCTTACCTCCCTCGAAAAGC
Source organism: uncultured Coriobacteriaceae bacterium (assembly GCA_946623915.1). Lineage (GTDB taxonomy): Bacteria > Actinomycetota > Coriobacteriia > Coriobacteriales > Eggerthellaceae > CACXMZ01. The sequence goes on from CAMORQ010000181.1 coordinate 2,764, forward strand.
ACGGGGCCATCCGCATCGAAAAGCGCAGGCGCATGCGCGGCATGTTTACGGATTTGGGAAACCATCCTGCCGACTATGCCGTCGTCGCGTTCGAGTCTATTGAAAAGCCCCAGCTCACAGCTGGTCAACAAGCCGCGCTCGACGAAATTGAGCGTGCCCGATCGATGGAAAACGGCAGCGTCGTGGTCGTCGACGGAATCACGGGATCGGGCAAAACGGAAGTGTATCTGCGGGCGATCGAGAACGTGGTGAAGGCTGGCAAAACGGCCATCGTGCTCGTGCCCGAGATATCCCTGACGCCGCAAACCGTCGCTCGATTCCGCGGCCGATTCGGAGACATGATAGCCGTCTTGCATTCGGCGATGAGCGACGGGGAGCGTTACGACCAGTGGGACTTCATCCACAGCGGAGCCGCCCGTGTTGTCATAGGTGCCCGAAGCGCCCTGTTCTCGCCCCTCGACGACCTCGGCCTTATCGTGATCGACGAGGAGCACGAAAGCAGTTACAAGCAGGACAGCGCGCCGCGTTACGTTTCGCGCGATGTCGCTGCATGGATGGCGCAGCAAGCGGGAGCGGCCGTGGTCCTGGGTTCTGCCACCCCCTCCATCGAGTCGCTCTACAACGTCGCGAAACTCGACCACTGGTCCAGCGTCGAGCTTCGAGAGCGGGCAAACGGCAAACCGCTTCCCGCCATCGACGTGGTCGACATGGCCGCGGAATTCGGGTCGGGCAGCCGCTCCATGTTCTCGCGCAAGCTGTCCGAATCGCTGCACGAAACGCTCGCGTCCGGCCAGAAGGCCGTGCTGCTGCTGAACCAGCGAGGATTCGCGAAATTCCTGCTATGCCGCGAATGCGGATTCGTTCCCGAATGCCCCAGCTGCTCCACTTCCCTCACCTACCACGAGCAAGGAAACATGCTCGCGTGCCACCACTGCGGCTACCATAGACATGTCATGGCGACATGCCCCGAATGCGGAAGCCCCTATCTGAAAATGTTCGGTGCGGGCACCCAGCGTGTGGAAGCAGAGCTGGAAGCCCTGATAGAGTCGTTTCCCGATGTGGACGCCCCCATCGTGCGCATGGACGCCGACACCACCAAAGCGAAGGGATCTCACCAGCAGCTGCTCGAGCAGTTCGCGAGCGCGGATGCGGCGGTTCTTCTTGGCACGCAGATGATAGCCAAAGGACTCGATTTCGACGATGTGACCCTGGTTGGTGTGATCAACGCCGACACCCAGCTGCGCCTTCCCGACTTTCGCGCCGCAGAGCGCACGTTCGCGCTTATCGAGCAAGTCGCCGGCCGCGCCGGCAGGGCCGATCTGGACGGCCGCGTGATTGTGCAGACCTATCAGGCTAACGCGGTGCCCATACAAGCGGCGGCCCACTACGACCGCACCCGATTCCTGAAAGACGAACTGCCCAAACGTAAGGTTTTGAAGTATCCGCCCTACGTCCGGCTCGCCGACGTGCGCATATGGGGCAAGGACGAACCACAGGTCAAATCCGAAGCCGACGAAATCTTCCGTGCGCTCGAGGACTTCAGGTCGCAGCGGCTCGCAGGCGCCTGGATCGTCTTGCCGCCGACGCCGTGCGTGCTCTCGCGGTTGAAGGGCGCGTGGCGCTACCACATAACCATCAAAGCGCCGATTTCATGCGACATCGGCACCGAACTAGAGCCGGTGTTCCGCACCCGTAAAACCAACAAGTATGTCAACGTGGCGGTCGACGTCGACCCGTCATCTCTCCTATGACGCGGCAAATTAGCGCGATTAGTGCGCAAGAAGCCAAGCCGCCAATCGGCTAGGCGCGCTCGACGGCTGCCTTCAACTCGTCTACGCGGTCGGTGCGCTCCCAAGTGAATTCGGGAAGCTCGCGCCCGAAATGCCCGTACGCGGACGTTTTGCGGTAAATCGGACGCCGCAGGTCGAGCGCGTCGATGATGGCGCCGGGGCGCAGGTCGAACACCTCTTTCACGGCCGCTTCGATCTTGCTTACGGCAACTTTTTCCGTTCCGAACGTTTCGACAAGCAGCGAAAGCGGATGCGCCACGCCGATGGCGTAGGCGAGCTGCACTTCGCAACGATCGGCCAATCCCGCAGCTACGATGTTCTTCG
>CAMORQ010000182.1 GCA_946623915.1 uncultured Coriobacteriaceae bacterium
GCCCAGCAGCTCGTCGGCCCATGCGCGGCGCTGCCCCGAATCCGTACATAACGCGGATTTTTTGCCACGAACCCACCGAAAAGGGCGCACGGCGCTGGCCCTCTCTCGGGCGCAATCGATGCCGCCCGAACCCACCGAAAGGGGCGCACCACGCCGACCCTCTCGCGGGTGGGGTCGATGCCGCACGATCCCACGAATCGAGGCGAGAAGAAGACGGCATTGTCCATCTTGTCTCGCACTAGGCCACAGAGCTTCGCACCCAGGCCTTCGACAGGTCCTTTCTTCCAATGCGGAGGGGCAGGAACTGTGCAAAAGTAGCGTTGGCCCGCGGATTTTGCAGGTATGGAGCTGCAGCCGCCGCCATCTGCCGAAAAGGGCAAATACCTATTTGTGGTGGCAAGCCAAAGAGGTATACTGAACACGGCTTAGAAGGCTTGTTTTGGTGTGCCTAACCGTCTGCATGCGGTAGCCGTTTGAGCCATATGTTGCAAGAGGTATAAGTGGCGCGGTGGAGGTTGGCGCGCCTGACGTATAAGAGGGGGCAATGGGTATGGGTACTCGAAGCACCACGAAAGCTCAATGGAGCACAAAGCGTGCCTGGTTGGCCGTGCTGTTGGCAGCAGCGCTGGTCGCTTTAGGCGCCACCTTCGCCTGGAGCGCGCACGAAACGCTTGCCTGGGCAAAGGAAATCGGCGAGAAGAACGAGCAGGCGTGCGATGCGTGTGAGGCGGTGCGCAAAGGCACGGCACCTACCGGCTACACCGACGTGCTCGGCAACAAGGCCGTATTCCGTGGTGGTACTGCGGAGTCGGGCCTGCAGGGTGCCACACGCCTCGACACCGATCCGAACACCTTCGCCGCTCCGCTGCCCTATGGCGATACCTATGTGGACACCACAAGGCTCAAGTGGGAGAACGGGTATAGCTACATCATCGATATTCCGAAAGGGTCGCCCTTCCGGTGGGTGGCGTTTACCGATGCAGCTGCGGCCCTGGTCGACGAGGCAGAGAATACGCCTACAACCGACCCGATGGGCTTGGGCAACTTGAGCAAAGGTGTTGCCTGGGGACAAAGTGGTCGCAGTGATACGTCAGTTATCGCCTACGTGGGACCGCTTGAGGGCTACCTTGATAACTTTACCGACGCGGCTAGCGATTCCGGGAAGACCAACGTAATCAACGCGAGCGATTACAATGTGGACCACCTCTACAAGATTACCTACGTAAATGCCGTCACGCTTCCTTCGGGCGTGCGTGGAAATCTGGTGCTTACCGTTAAGAATGTGGAAATAGAGACGGCTGTCACGGTGGATGGCAAGCATCCACGCACTCTAAAAGCACAGGACGGCTCCACCTACAGCTACGACAAGGCAATTGTCGCCGTCCAAAGTTCGAACAACATGTTGTGTTCTACAGATTTTAAGGACAGCGAAGGCAACTACATCATTCAGGAATACGTGTTTGCAAAGCCGGCCAGCGAAGTGAGTGCTCAGTTGGAAGCAGCCAAAAAGGCGGGAGCGAGTATCAGCGACGCTAACCTAAATGGCTCAAGCCAGGATAAATACATCGTGGGTGCAACAGGTGTGCGGACTGACCTGATCATGGAAGTAACGGACGTCGACGGCAATGCTCAATCCGGGACTATCTCGTATTCGGCCAATGACCTCGACCTTCCCAGTTGGCAGAACCTGTGGGGGCGCTCCGGAACCGGTGACGATCGCCTAAAGTTCGCCGAGGGCTTCGAAATCGTGAAGGGGTCGCTGTCCTACGCGCTGACCCCTGTCTATAACAGCGAGTATGTAAACAAACCTACAATGGCTGAAGGATGGGTGCCTGTTGGTCCCTTCGATGCCCCCTTGAAGTCCCCGCTCAATATCACCGGTGGCAGCGGGCCCAACGCGGACGGCACCATCTTCCGCTCGACCGGATTGAGCCATCCCCGTGATGCGAACGGCAAATGGACTAAGTCGCTGTTCAACATGACGAGCGATGCAAACGCTGAACAGATTATCTGGAATTTCCGGGGTGGAGCGCCGTGGGGTTCCGGCGGCAGATTGTCTGCACCATACACCAGCCTTACCCCGAATTGGGGGACCAGGGCCCAGCTTGTGGGCAGGGTTACCGACCCTGTAACGGGTGCAGTTATCTCTAAAGTCGATGACATTACAGCCGAAATGGTAAAGAACTATCTGGGCGATGGCTCATGGGGCACCGAGCGAAACGATGCCGCTACCTATGACACGGGCTTTGCGGTGCTCCTGGATGCCGAAGGCAGCACCCTGCGCTGGTCGGGCTCGAGCCAGGCGAGGGGTTTGGCCGGCACTAGGTTGTTCGACACTACCATCTTTACGTACATAGAGCAGACCCATGGCACGGGCGGCGGCATCTACCTGGAGAGCTACAAGCTCAACGACGAGTGCAAGCCCGTTGCCAAGGAGGGCGTCGTCACCATGGGCAGGGGCGCAACCGCCACGGTGACGGCCGTGCCCGAGGAAGGCTATCGCATCAAGGAGTTCCAGATTGGCGGCGCCGGGCTGAAGGATTCGAAGACTTATACGCTTGAGAGCCTTGGCCTTGTGCCCGGCACGCCTAAGACGGTCGACGACATCATCTTCGAGATGAACGCAGATGGCACGGTGGATGTGACGTTTAAGGCCGTCCAAGACCCGCGCCATATTCATGTGGACTTCACGGCCGACTACTATTTCTACAAGATTTGGAAGGGCGGCGAGACGCCCACCAAGCTCGAGCTGACGGCTGTGCCCTACGCCTACATCTTCACCGATGTGACGCTGCCGGTTCAGACCGACATCGACGCCGAGGGGCATGCGGTCTACACGGATACGCACTTCTCCATCAACGGCACGAACTACACGGCCGATGACGGCACGAAGTATGTGCTCAATGCCAACAATACGCTCGAGACAGTCGATAAGGACGCGGGCGGTAATCCGCTCGTCACGCTGCCGCAGGTGCTGACGGGCAATGAATTTGTAGGGACCGATGGCACGACGTATCCCGTAACCGTGAAGTTCGGCGTGAACTTCGCCATGGGCGACGGGACGATGAGCGAGGACGCGGTCAAGAAGACCTTCATGGTGAACGGCAACGAGGCCGGCTATGTCACGGTGCTTGGCGCTGAAGACGCGACTAACACCATCTCCCCGGGCAATGTCGTCTGGAAGATCAAGTACCCGGCCGAAGGCGTGACGTCGCTCGGGTGGCCGGCGCTCGCAATCGAGACCGAACCGGACGCGCACAACGCGAACCATGTCGAGCGCAACTACTGGTTCGTAACCGAGAAGGCACCGGCTGGTTGGTCGAAAGAGGGCTACGACAATTCGGCGGCCGAGGCGCCCGGCGTGGTGCCGACGCCTGCGGATCCCAATGGGAGCTACTACGACAGCCATGTGTGGGCCGCTGCATCCGAGAAGGACTATGCCGAAGCCACGAAGATGATCCAGCAGGAGAACAGGACCAAGAACGCCTTCATGTCCGTCTTCTCGAAGGACGCGAACACCACCAAGACCACCTATGGCGGAGAGATCTCCAACGTGCCCGCTGTGGTCGTGAAGGGCACCAAGAGCTGGGTCGACTTCAAGAACCAGTTCAACACCCGCCAAGACATCTGGCTGCATATTGACGCGGTTGTCGACGGCAAGGTGATCACCAAGGATGTCTTGCCCCCGCAGAAGCTTGCCAAAGGCACCGACGAGACGCAGACGGTTACCTGGGGCGACATGAATGCTTATGAGACCAACCAGGCAAACGTCAAGATCATCACGAACCTTGCCGACATCCCGCTGGCGGACGAGCACGGCCAGCGCGTAACCTACACGCATGCCGACGACGGGTCCTATCCTGCCAGCAACGGCATAACCTACTGGCTCAACGAGCTGGTGAAGGTGGACAAAAACGGCAAGACCATTCAATACACCGTCCGCGAAACGCTCGATGCTGCAGGGGACCAGAAGGTTGTCTACGCGAACGAAGCCCAAGGTCTTGTTGGCTACACGGCAGCTTCCGACGAGGCTACGGCTACAGAGACGAGCCCCAAGGTCAAGATCGACAACGTCGAGGTGCCCACCTACGAGGGTAAACTCAAGAACGAGTTAGCGCTGGTCGACTACACGCTCACCAAGCAATGGAAGGTGCCGGAGAGCAAGGACGCTAAGTATGTGGCTGGGCTGGAGGATACCTTCAAGAAGGCCGTTGCCATAACCGAGTCTGCTACGGAAACCACGGTTGTCAAAGGCGGCGAGGATGTGTCCGGCGCCGCCGACAAGCCCTTCGCCTGGCCCGAGGCCGAGGTGAGCAACGAGGGCTTCACCTATACCTACACCTGGAAGAACGTGCCCAAGTACTTCGGCGACGGTGAAAACCCGCCCGTGCTGGCCAAGTACAGCGCCACCGAGACTGGCCTGACCGGCTTCCTTGGCCCCACCTACGAGAACACCACGGATGCATCCGACAAGGAGGCCTTCGATAAGGGCACGATCGTCAACGAGCAGACCCCGCCGGTAGGCGAAGATGACGAGACCTGGGGCCCGCAGGGCACGCCGCAGGTTGGCACGCCGGCCTTCACCCCGGGTTCGGCGGAATTCGAGAAGGTGCAGCTTATCGACCCCGAAACGGGCGAGCCGACCGATGAAACCACCGTCGATGCGCTCGACGAGGCCGGCAACAAGATCGGCACCTACACGCTCGATCCCGAAACCGGCGAGGTCACCTTCACGCCCAACGCCGACTTCGTAGGCACCCCGCAGCCTGCCCAGCTTGTTGCCACCGACACCAACGGCAACACCGCCACGGCTGAATACCAGCCGCACGTGTACGGCACCACCCCGCTGGTGACCAAGGACGGCC
>CAMORQ010000183.1 GCA_946623915.1 uncultured Coriobacteriaceae bacterium
AACCGCCAGCACCGACAGCGTAAGCCCTGCCAGCCCCTCTTCGAACCCCCATGTCCATGAGGAAAGTTTTCCGAAGGAAGCCGTAAATAGGGAAGAGCTGTCGAGCAAGCAGTACACGCTTGCCAACATGATCAAAAACCCCATGGTCAAACCGCTTGACACTTCGCCAAGGGGCAAATACGAAAGCGGAGTCTTGCCGCCCGAATAAGCAACGATGACAATCGCACCAATTACAGCAATGACCAGGGGGAACACACCACATCTATAAATGCAGTAGACGCCGAGCAGAAAGCCTGTTGCCATCAAGGCACCGAAGTAGGCGAGCACGGAGTGTGGATTGACGTTGTTGTAGACCAGCACGGCGTCTTCGGGGTCTTCCTGGTTTTCTTGCGTATCCGTGCCTTTGCGATAGTCGAAGTAATCGTTTATCACGTTAACGCCGCTCTGGAACAGAACGCTGATGGCGAGCAGGACGACGATCATGATGGGGTCGAAGTCGGCGATGCAGCCGTCGCATCGTCTCGAGATGGTGGAGCACGAATAGCCCAATGCAACGAGAACGGGGAAGAGGGAAGCAGGCCAGGTATGCGGAGCAGCGAGCTGCAACATCAGCTTGGGTGTGAGCGGCGAATATGTCTTGGCGTTACGGTTCGCGTTCATGGCCTCATCCATGCTATTTTATCCCTTCCGCATCGCACAGCGCGCCAGGGGATACGTATAATAGTAAACGCGTAATCGCAAGCAGACTTCATCAATACCGACGAAAGGAAACGCACCATGAAAACAATACTGGTTTCCGGCGGAACCGGTTTCATCGGAAGTCACACATGCGTAGAACTCATCGAGGCCGGATACGACGTGGCCGTCTTCGACAACCTTTCGAACTCTAAAGAGGAATCGCTCAACCGTATCGAGCAGATTTGCGGAGTGCGCCCCCGGTTCTACTGCGTGGACATGCTCGACAGGGAAGGGCTCCAGGCAATATTCGACAAAGAAGACGTAGAGGCAGTCATCCATTTCGCAGGTCTCAAAGCTGTCGGAGAAAGCGTTGCGAAACCCTGGGAATACTATCACAACAACATCACCGGAACACTCGTCCTGCTTGACGTGATGAGGAATAACGGGTGCAAAACCATCGTGTTCAGCAGCTCGGCCACGGTATACGGCAACCCGGCGTTCGTGCCCATCACGGAAGAATGTCCTAAAGGCGAACCAACCAACCCTTACGGCAAAACCAAGAGCATGCTCGAGTCCATCATGTCCGATTTGTGCGTTGCCGATCCCGAATGGAACGTTTCCCTGCTGCGCTACTTTAACCCGATAGGGGCGCATCCGAGCGGTCTGATAGGAGAAGATCCCAACGGCATTCCGAACAACCTCATGCCCTACATAACCCAGGTCGCGCTTGGAAAACTCGAGCGGCTCGGCGTGTTCGGCGACGATTGGGACACGCCGGACGGCACAGGCGTGCGCGACTACATCCACGTTGTGGACCTTGCCCTAGGCCATGTTGCCACGCTGAAGGCGACCGAAGGTGACCCGGGAGTCCATATCTGGAATCTCGGCACGGGCAACGGCTATAGCGTGCTCGACGTTGTGAAAGCCTTCGAAAAGGCCAACGGGGTCACCATCCCATACGCTATCATGCCGCGTCGAGATGGAGACATAGCTACCTGCTACGCTTCGGCCGACAAAGCGCGGCGCGAACTGGGATGGGTCGCTGAACGGGACCTGGAGACCATGTGCAAAGACAGCTGGAACTGGCAAAAGAACAATCCTAACGGATTCGAAGGGTAGGGGACATGACGATTCGCGAACGTGCGCTCTCGTGGCTTGACGCCATGCAAGACGACGGTCTTCGCAAGCAGCTCGAAGACTTGCTGGAATCGGGGTCGGACGCCGATCTCGAGGATGCATTCTACAAGGACCTCGCGTTCGGCACAGCGGGGCTGCGCGGCGTACTAGGACCCGGAACCAACCGCATGAACATCTACACCGTCGGTAGGGCAACACAGGGTCTTGCAGACTACCTGAACAACGCCTGCGCCAGCACCAAGACGCCGAGCGTGGCCATAGCAAGGGATTCGCGAAACCTCGGCGATGTTTTCGTCGAACGCGCGGCGGCGGTTCTTGCGGCAAACGGCATAAAGGTCCATCGGTTTCCGCGCATAGAGCCTGTTCCAGTGCTTAGTTTCGCTGTTCGCGACTTGGGGTGCGATGCGGGCATATGCATTACCGCAAGCCATAATCCTGCGCCCTACAACGGCTACAAAGTCTACGGTCCGGACGGATGCCAGATCACTTCCGATGCTGCACGGGCAATTTCGGATGCGATAGAAACCATCGACCCCTTCGAACATGTCAAAGACGCCGACCTCGAAGCGGCACGTAGCGAAGGGCTCGTGTGCGAAATCGGCGACGACGTGATTGACCGCTTCATCCAAGCTGTCATGTCGTGCAGCGTCGAACGCGATCAGGACCAGAATGCACGCCTGAACCTTGTCTACACTCCTTTATGCGGATCGGGCCTTGAATGCATGCAACGCGTATTCGAGCACCTCGAAGGGATCGACACGTCGCTTGTCGAGGCGCAAGCTCAGCCGAACGGTGCTTTTCCCACATGCGAGTATCCCAATCCGGAAGAGCGCGAAGCGCTTGAGCAGGGAATTGCGACGTGCAGGGAAAGAGGCGCCGACTTGCTTCTGGCAACCGATCCCGACGCCGACCGGGTAGGCGTGGCCGTCGCACACGGAAACGACTACGTGCTGCCTACGGGCAACGAAATGGGAGTGCTGCTGTTCGACTATCTCTGCACGATGCGCAACAAGCACAACAACATGCCCGACCACCCGATGGTCGTCTCCACAATCGTTTCGACGTCAATGATAGACCCGATTGCCGACGAGTTCGGCGTAGAGGTGAAGCGTACGCTTACCGGGTTCAAGTACATAGGCGACATCATCACCGATCTCGAACGCAAGGGAGAAGAAGAGAGGTTCCTCTTCGGATTCGAGGAAAGCTACGGATACTTGCCGGGAACACATGTCCGCGATAAAGACGCCATAAGCACATCGTTGCTCATATGCCGTATGGCCCAATACTACGCCAGCAAAGGGTTGGACCTTGTCGATGCCCTTGATGCGCTCTACCGGCGTTACGGGCACTATGCTAACAAGACCGTGAACGTGGCGTTTCCCGGAGCCGACGGTGCGGCGAAGATGAAATCGATGATGGAACGCATGAGGACGGAAACCCAAACCGGTTTTGCCGGACGGGGCATTGTGAGCAAAATCGACTATGCAACGGGTGTTGCAGATTTACCGAAAGCCGATGTCGTAGAATTCGCACTCGAAGGGGACGCGAAAGTCATCTTCAGGCCGAGCGGAACCGAACCCAAAATCAAATGCTATCTTTTCGCGCGTGAAGACTCTGTCGAATCGGCGATGGGCACGATAGCGGGCCTCGAACAAGCAGCGCGTGATTGGATGTAGGAAAGCGGTCGTGCAAGGCCGAACATCGTCATGTGATTTCACAAGCCTGAAAGCTATGGGTCCGATCAGGCGATGCCACATTCAGCGAATCCGAACTAGACACGTTACATGCAATCAGCCTGGCTTTGCATAGCCTGGATCGGGCAGCTAACGTTCGTCGTCGGCATATCGACGTTTTCGCTTTTCAAGTGTAATGTTGCCTTCTGGTAGGGAACGCAGCCGCATCCAAGCGAATGAGCCGTTCGACAGAAACTACCATTCTAGTTAACATAACATGTATTATCACGTTTTTATATCAATTGGATAAATCCCTGAACTGGGGCTTTGACGATAAGAATGTGTGCAACTCACCCAAATGGCAGCTTCTAAATAGATGAAGCGTGATGGACGCTTCTATCGCTCAAATGGTTGCGAGTTGCGTTGGACGTGCGGCTAACTGACCCCACTGCTGCCGAAACCGCCATCCCCGCGCGTTGTGCTGTCGAGCTCTTCGACTTCCAGGGCGCTCACTTGCTCGACCTTCATTACCACCAATTGAGCTATGCGATCTCCAGCATGTATATCAATGGGATTGTTGGCATCGAGATTGATGACAATGCATTGGAGCTCTCCGCGATACCCGCTGTCTATGAGCCCAGGAGCGTTGACAAGCGACAACCCCTGCTTAATGGCAGACCCGCTGCGAGGCAGAACAAAACCTGCATAGCCAGAAGGTATGGCAACAGCCAATCCGGTCGGCACAAGCGCTCGTTCGAACGGTGCAAGTGTTATGTTAACTAAAGACCTTAAATCTATGCCGGCATCGCCATCGTAAGCGATTTCAGGAACCACAGCCCGTTCATCGAGCTTGAGAAACGGCACTTCCAGATAATCCATAACCTAGAGCCCCTTGAGCGCGGCGGAAAACTCTTCGACTGTCTTGAAGTCCTTGTACACACTGGCAAAACGTATGTAGGCAACTTCGTCAAGGTCCTTCAAACGCTTCATGACCATATCCCCTAGCTCGCGAGAATTGATTTCGCTATAGTTTGCATTGCGCAATTCGGACTCCATGTTGTCGACCAATTCGTTGATCTGTTCCGGAGTTATATGACGCTTTGCGCACGCGATGTAAAGACCTCTGATGATCTTTTCCCTGTCATAGACTTCCGATGTACCATCGGATTTAAGCACGATAAGGGGGTTTTCGCCCAATCGCTCGTACGTCGTGAACCGCCTACCGCATTCGAGGCATTCGCGCCTGCGGCGAATGGTAGACCCATCTTCGGATGGCCGGGAATCAACAACTTTCGAATCGATGTTGCCGCATGATGGACAGCGCATGATAATCCTCCGTTTCTAGTGCGTTTAGTAAAGATTACCATACTGCATAT
>CAMORQ010000184.1 GCA_946623915.1 uncultured Coriobacteriaceae bacterium
TCCGAAGCATTGCTCAACGTGCGGGGGCTCGCCAACCTGAAGTACTTCACGGTGCTCTCCAACCTGCTATCGGGTGTGGCGTCGGCTGCGTGGGCGGCATGTCTCGTGCGTGCCGTGCGGGACGGTAGGTCTGTGGGGCGTGCGGTGTCGGTGTTGAAGCTGGCAGGCACGGTTTCGGTGGCGCTTACGTTTCTAACCGTGGTCGTGCTGTTTCGCCTGCTGTGGGGAATGGGCGGCATGTTTTTGGGCGCGAACTTCTGGTTCCATTTGGTTCTGCCAGTTGCCGCCATGGTGGGTACGTGTTTTCTTGACCTCGACGGCGAGCTGCGTTTGCCCGACGCGTTCGTGGCTACGGTTCCCATGCTGCTGTACGGGGTCGCTTACTACGCGAACATCCTGATCAACGGCAGGGGAGAGCCTTCGAATTCCAACGACTGGTATGGGCTTGCGGCTTGGGGGATGCAATGGGCGCCCCTGGTGTCCGCCATCATGTTCGCCGGCACGCTCGTGGTTGCTCTCGTGCTGTACGGCGTCAATCGCCGCATGGCAAAGGTGCGTCTGGCGGCTCGGTAGGGGCGTCGAGAGCGTTTGATCTGTCGTGGCGTGCAGCACTTGTGTTTGCGGGCTTAAAGATAGGAAACGGTTTGCCAGGATGCGTGTAAACCCTTTGGTATACTTATCGTTGCTCTGGGGGAGTAGTGGCGCGTTGGGACGCTTCAGACCGAAGGGTTTGTGATTTTCAGCGCGTGGCGACGCCAACAGCAAGGTGCTTGTAGCGCCTGGTCAGCCTTAATCAACGAGACCCGCGGCCTGGGACCTTGAACGGACCCTCAGCTGCGGGTTTTTTATCGGAAAGGATCTGCATGATATCGTTCGACGCCTTCCTGGGCGCCCTGTTCACGAACCCTGTCTTGCTCATCATCACCGTTCTTGTTGCCGGAGCCATCTTCGTCAATGGCGCCACCGATGCATCTAACGCCATAGCTACAGCCATTGGCACGCGTTCTATCAGGCCCAATGTGGCGGTAGCGATGGGTGCGGTCTGCAACTTCGTTGGCCTGATCGTGATGACCTACCTATCCACTGCTGTTGCAGACACTATCGGCAAGATGGTCGATTTCGGAACCGATAGCGAAGCGGCGCTTTTGGCGCTGGCTGCCGCCATGATATCGATTATCGTATGGGGCGCGGTGGCGTGGCGTTTCGGCATCCCCACGAGCCAGAGCCATTCGTTGATCGCGGGCCTTACGGGAGCTGCGATTGCCGTCCAGGGTGGTCTCGCCGGCATTCATTTTGGCGAATGGGTGAAGGTCATCTACGGGTTGATCATTTCAACCGGCCTCGGGTTCGGGCTTGGGTGGCTGTTCACCAAGATTATCGAACGCGTATTTGTGGGCATGGCCTACCGAACCGCAAACCGCGTGTTCCGTGTGGGCAATGTGCTTGCAGCCATCTTCCTAGCGCTGATGCACGGTGCGCAAGATGGGCAGAAGTTCATGTCGATTGCCATGCTAGGTGTGGCGCTCGCGCTGGGCATGAACGGCTACAGCGACAGTTACCCGATTTGGATCATGGCGTTTTGCGCGCTCGCCATGGCCATCGGGTCGGGCATCGGCGGCAAGCGGATTATCGAATCGGTGGGCATGAACATGGTGAAGATGGAAAAATACCAGGGTTTTGCCGCTTCGTTCGCTGCTTCTGTGTGTCTGCTGGCCGCTACGCTGTTCGGCATTCCCGTGTCCACCACCCACACCAACACCACGGCTATCATGGGCTGCGGCGCGGCGCGCCATCTGAAAGCCGTGCGCTGGAATTTGGCGGGCAACATGGTGCTCACTTGGGTGTTCACTTTCCCCGGTTGCGGCCTGATCGGCTTTGTGCTGGCTAAGCTCTTCGCACTCTTCGTGTGACGGAATCCGCGTTTTGCCGTCACAGGTCGATGGGTTCGTAGCCGAATTGGGCTATGAGTTTGTGGTGCCACGTGATGGCTGGGTTTTCTATCGCGCAGTAGGCGAGCTCTCCCAGCTCGAAGCGGGCGACCATGTTCAGCAGCGTCGTGTTGTCGTAGAGATACGCCTCGTCGCAGATGTCGAGGACGCCGATCAGGTTGTCTACCGACGCGGCGAACCTGCGCTCTACGGTCTTCGGGTCTACGAAGTGCCCGCCTGTCTCCTTGCGGTGGGCGATGCGAGCCTGCGCGATGGAGGGGCGCTCTACCGCAATGAAGAACATGACGATGCAGTAGCCCGATTCGTGCGCCTGCCGGATGAACTTGACAATCGACCTGCCAGACAAGGTGGTCTCCTGGTTGAACGACTCCCGTTTGGCCAGATGCGCCTTCACGAGCCCCAGCGCCTCGCGTCCTGCACGCAGCTGTGCGGCTTTGCTGTCTGGGTCCCATCCGTGACCGGCTAGAATCTCGTCGGGGTTCACGCGGGGAATGGCGTCCGTGATGTTGTGGTGCTGCCACATGCTGGAGTGGTAGAACGTGGATTTGCCTGCGCCGTTCACGCCGGCGAACAGCACGTAGTAGGGGCGTGGCACCTAGTACACCCCCTGCTCGATGAGTTCGCGTTGCTTCTGCTGCAGCAGAAGGTCGGCCGTGCGGATCCAGAACTCCTGCTCTTCGGGGCTGCGGGCCAAGCGCAGGAATGCCGCATCGTAACATCCGCTCAGGACGCGCTGTGCCTCGTCGAAAATGCGATGTGCTGCCTCTGCGTCGGGCAGGGTGCGCGTGAAATGCGGCGTTTCGTGCGGAGGCCTTCCCGGATGGGCCCCTTCCAGCACGCGCTGTTGCACGGAATGCTCCGCAACCATCCAGCTGCGCCCCAGTTTGGTGCCTACCAGCTGTCCCGTGGCAAGCATTTTGCGAACGCGCTGTTCCGATACATTCAGCCGGTGTGCAGCCTCTTTGGTGGATAGCATTGGTCCTCCTTGCAGCGAGTTGGGGGGGGGTTCTGCAAGCGTCTCATATCTATTGCGTAAACGCAATAGATATCCCATGAGGAATCCTTTGCATGCTTGCGTATGACGGAGTCTGCGTTTTGCCGTCACAGGTCGATGGGTACGTATTCGACTTGGACTGCAAGCCTGTAGTGTCTAGCAGTATGATATCATGATATCAGCAGGATAGGGGGTTGTATGGCCGATATGCTGTTGCGCGATTTGGACGAAGAGACAAAGCGCAGAATTCAGGAGAGGGCAGCCGAAAACGGGCGTTCGCAGAGTGCGGAGGCGTGCGCGGCGCTGAAGGCAGCCTACGCGCCCGAAAGCTCGTGGGAGGAGAGCTGGATTTTCCGCCTGCGCAAAGCCGCGCTCGAAGTGGGCGGGGTGGACTTGGAGCTGCCCGAATGGGCTGCCGAGCGAAGTGCTGTCGATTTTTCCGGACCGGAGTACGACTGATGGCGCGCTACCTAGTAGACACAAACATAGTGTCTGAACTCATGAAAACAAGTATGGACGACTACGTGTTGTACTGGCTTCAGGACAACGAGGGAAGTCTCTACATCAGTTCGGTTTCGATTCTGGAACTGCACTATGGCATCATGAGGCTTCCCGAAGGCAAGAAGAAAAGGCGCCTGTCGTCCTTGCTTGACATCATTTTGAAGGAGCTGGCTGCGCGCACGTTCGCCTTCGACGGCTTTTGCGCATATCTTTGTGCGCGCATGCGATGTGACGTGGGGGGCGCAGACAAGACACCGCAGCTAACGGATGCGATGATTGCGTCTGTAGCGCAGGCGAACAATTGCGTGGTCGCTACGCGCAACGTGAAGGACTTCGAGGCCCTGGGCGTGGAAGTGGTGAATCCCTTCGACTACGTACCTCCGGTTTATGGGAGGCAAAAAGGGCAAACCTAGGTATCCTAGATGCGCATGCATTGGATAGATTGTGGGAAAAATGAGCGTTCTAGAAAGAGGCGTATTCTACAGGGTCTGCTAGGCATGCAGAAGGTTTGTCTGGGGTCCTCAACACGGGATGAACAAAAGCGAGAAAGGCGACTATGCGCTACATCATAGGAGAGAGGCTGACCGAGGCGCCTGAGGGCGGCATGCCCGCCGAGCAGTTCGTGGCCGTGCTCACGCCCGAACAGTGGCGCGTCACGCGCGAAACATATGACCTTGGAATCGATATCGAGCCCGACTGGGACGCCGCACTCGACTCTCAGGCCGAAGAAAACTACGACTCCATAACCGGCACCATCCGCGTGCCGGACCGCTCCGACCTTTCCGAAGAAGGCGCGTGGTTCTCCTTCGCGCTCGACGAAAAGGGCGTGGTGTTCATCGATCCGGGCACGACGGCCGCTGCCATGATGCGCGAGCTGTCCAGCCGCAGGTGGCGCAAACCGTCATTGGAGAGATTTCTCTACGACTTCTTGCTCCTTCTTGTGCGCGGCGACAACAAACTGCTCGCACGCTACGAGCAGGAGCTCGATCAGATGGAAGACGAGGTGCTCTCCGGTGTGGACGACGAGGCCCGCGCCGGGCGGGTGAACGAAATCCGCGGCGACATGCGCGACCTGGACAGCTACTACGAGCATCTGCAGGACCTGGTAGCGGTGTTCGAGGAAAACGAGAACGGCTTCTTCGCCGACGAGAACCTGCGCTATTTCCGCCTGCTCGATGCGCGCCTGGAAAAGCTGCGCGACAAGGCCCGGCAGCACTCCGCGCAGGCCCAGCAGGTCCGCGATCTGTACAAGATGCACTTGGACATCCGCCAGAACAACATCATGACCGTGCTCACCGTGGTCACGGCCATCTTCGCCCCGCTCACCCTGATAGCGGGCTGGTACGGCATGAACTTCGTCTTCATGCCAGAGCTGGGCTGGCCCGCAAGCTACCCGGCCGTATTCGTGGTAAGCATCC
>CAMORQ010000185.1 GCA_946623915.1 uncultured Coriobacteriaceae bacterium
GTCAGGTTGGAGACACCGGCACCATTTCTGGAGACGGTTGGGAAGCCGAGGTCTTTGACACGAAGGAGCCAGAAGGCGGTCTGGTCGCGCACCAGGTGCGCATGGTGTCGGGCGACGTCGAGCAGGGGGTTTCGGCCACCGCCGCCATCGACGCTCTGCGCCGTGAGCGCATCAAACGCAACCACAGCGCCACGCACATCGTGCATTGGGCGCTGCGCGAAGTACTCGGCGACCACGTGAAGCAGGCAGGCAGCCTTGTGGCCCCCGATCGCCTGCGTTTCGACTTCTCGCATTTCGAAGCGGTCAGCCAAGAGGAACTCGACCGGGTCGAGGCCCTTGCAAACGAGCGGATCATGGAAAACCATCCGGTGCGCGTTTACGAAACCACGCTCGACGAGGCGCGTGCATCCGGTGTTACGGCGCTGTTCGGCGAAAAATACGGAGAGAACGTGCGGGTCATCGACATGGACGAATTCTCCCGCGAACTGTGCGGCGGCACCCATGTGTCCACGACTGCGGAGATCGGCCTGGTGAAGATCGTGTCCGAGCAGAGCGTGGGCGCGAACATGCGCCGTATCGAAGCGCTCACCAGTTTCGACGCCCTCGAGTACTTCAACGGCATCCAGCGCGAACTGCGCGAGACGGCCGATGTGCTCGGTGTCCCCGTTTCCGACGTTTCCGAGCGCGCCGCGAACAACCTCGCGACCCTGAAAGAAATGCAGGCCATGGCCAAACGCGCCAAGCAGACCGCCATGGTCAGCGGGTTGCAGGACGCGCTTGCCGCAGGGCAGGTCGACGCGCGCGATGGCTACACGCTCTACGTTCTGCGCGTGCAGGACATGGAGCCTTCAGCCTTGCGCAACGTGTGGGACATCGCGCGTTCGCGCACGGCAGGTCCGTCCGCCATCGTGGTGGGCTGCGACAACGAAGGAGTGCCGCTGCTTATGGCGGCCGCGTCCGACGATGCCGTCGCCGCGGGCTTCAACGCCGGTGATGTCATCAAGCAGATTTCTGGCCACATCAAGGGCGGAGGCGGCGGAAAGCCTTCGATGGCTCAGGCCGGCGGCAAAGACGTGGGTGGCCTGGACGCTGCACTCGACGCCGCCCGGGAGATGCTGCTCTAGGCGTTGCCGCTGTTTCGATTTTCGGTTCCGCGCTGTGCCGGCAGGCTTGCCCTGACCGACACAGCGCGTTTCCATCAATAGGGGAAGCGTCCCCCTGCTTTCACGACTTCGATGTAAACGAAAAACTTGCTTCCCCCATCTTGTCAGTCCTCTTGCTGCCAGCTTAGGGGTGGGCAAAACCACACTACTTTGCCCACGATGGTTACCGGTTCGCTTTCTTCGTCGCTGTAGTCGAACACCTGCGCTTTGAATGTGGGGTCGGTGGAATCCGGCGTGAGCTCGATTCCGTTTTCGAGCGGCTTCACGCACTTGATTGTTGCTTCGGAGGCGCCGATGCATACCGCGTAAGGGTGTCCAGGTGCATCGATTGCGTCGCATGGATGAACGAGCGCATAGCAGCCATTCGGCAGCGTCCGGTTCATCGATTCGCCGGAAACCTTCAGCACGAACGAGCTGGGGTAGGCGTCTCCTAGTTCTGCAGGGATGGGGAACATCTCTTCTGCGACGATGGGCTCTGTGGCCTCTCCGGCAGAAATGCTGCCGTAAAGGGGGACATCGACATAGCCCCTTTCGCCATCGGAGAGCTTCTCCACTTTGCCTTCCATCAGCAGGAAGGGGTCGATCCGCAAGCCTGCTGCGATGGGCATTACGGTCTTCATCGATGCCCGGGTAATCTTGTTGTTCAAAACGGAATATATAGTCTGAGGAGACATTTTGATTACTTTGGCAAATTTCGGAATGCTTCCAAAGGAATCCTTAATCAGCTCCCGTATTTCGTCTTCCATGGCGCTCATTGCGTTTCACCTGTTAAATCGATAGAAACTGTCTGTATATGCTCTATCGTATTTCGTTTTTGCCAATAGCTCGGAAAATTATTAGATGCAATAATCTCTTGCCAAAGTATTATTGAGTTACATAAGAAAACTTAGATTATAGGTTACAAATTTGTATGAAGTCCCTATGTCGTCCGCTGTCCGCTTTGCGCCGCTTCACGTGCAAAACTTGCGCTTCGAGCGCTAAATGGCTACCCTAGGCAACCACCCGCAGATAAAACGAGCTATAGACGTACGGGGGCAATCGCATGACCGACAACGTAGACGCTGAAGCGCTGTATTCGAAGTTTTCCATCACGCATCTTTCCATTCTGTTCGCGGCGTTTGCCGTGGTTTTGCACGCAGCGCTGCTCCTTGCCGTTCCTCCTTGTGCCGAAGCGGCGATAACGCATCGGGTCCCTGTCGACCAAAACGGCAGGCTGTGCGTTACCGGAGAGTTCGGCGAAATGTACGACAACGGCCCGCACAAAGGCATGGACATCGCTCCGTTCAACGCTTACGCGAACCAGGCGTTCAACGTGTATGCGTCAGCGCCGGGCAGGGTAGTCGTTTCCATGTACAGCAATTCGTGGGGCAACTACGTCAAAATCGAGCATGGCGACGGCACGCACACCCTCTACGCCCATTTGTCGTCGCGCAGCGTTTCGACGGGCGAGCGGGTCGACCAGGGACAGGTGCTCGGCGTCATGGGCGAGACGGGTTACGCGTTCGGCAAGCACCTTCATTTCGAGTATTACAAGAACGAAGTGCGCGTCGACCCTCGGCTGATTATCACGGTGCCTGGGTATTTGGTTCCTATTACGAAGTCGAATTCCAGCTCCAATACGCACACGCACGTTTACGGCGCAACGAAGCACGCCTACAAAAGCTACAACACGCACACGGTGACCGAAACGTGCTCATGTGGCTCCACGCGCACGCGAGCCGAAGCATGCACGTTCACCACCAAGAACGGCAAAAGGGTGTGCTCCAGATGCGGCAAAGAGGGGCAGCCGTACGGATCGAACAAAGTGGTCAAAAGCATGACCGGCGCGTATTTCATCGGCTCGGCGCGCGACGGCAATTTCGTCCTCGACGTGGCGAGCGGCAACGCAGCACCTGGCGCTAACATTCAGTTCTACGCAGCGAACAAGACGCAGGCGCAGCAGTTCGTGCTTGTGAAAAACTCCAACGGCACGCATGGGCTGCTCAGCCGCATCGGCACGGCCGCGTCGACGCTTGTCGGCGTGAGCGGCAGCAACGTGCAGACGGCGTCGAACGCGCGCAGCAACCTAGCGAACCAGTGGTACGTCGAAAAGACGCCTGATGGCTCCTACGCCTTCCGCAACAAGTTCACCAACACCTACCTTGACGCCGAAGCGGGCGGAGCCGCGCGGTCGCTGCAAAACATTCAGGTATATGCCGGCAACGGCACCGATGCGCAGAAGTTTTCGTTGACGCGTTTGAACCTGGCGAAGCATGCGGACGTGACGGGCGTGGACGACAGACGCTATACAGGGGCGCCCATTACGCTGTCGCCGACGGTCAAGATTGGCAATGCGGTGCTGCGCCTGGGGTCGGATTATTCGATACGGTACAAAAACAACACGTCGGTGGGCGTGGCGAGCGTGCTCATCACGGGCAAAGGAAATTACACGGGCACTCTAGAGAAGACCTTCCGGATCACGGCGACGCAAACGCGCAACGATTCGGGGGGCTCGGGTGGAAGCGCCAACGTCGACGAAAACGGTGTATGGAAGCGACTTGCCGGCTGGGGTCATTTCGACACCATGGTGCAGGTGGTTGGAGAAGGCTGGAAGAACGGATTCGGCAAAACAGTGGTCGTTGCCACATCGAACGGCTACTGGGACGCCCTTTCGGCGGCAGGTATAGCAGGATTGAACGGATCGCCCGTGCTCATCACGGGCAGGGATGCGCTTGACCACCGGACAGCCTCCGAGTTGCGCCGCTTGCGTCCTTCGCGGGTGATCGTGATAGGCGGACCGAGCGCCGTGTCCGAAAGCGCCTTCGCCGAGATAGCTGCCGCTGCAGGCGTGACGCCTGTGCGGGTGTTCGGCCAGACCATGACCGACACGGCGGCTACCGCCAACGAGCGGTTCTTTGCTAAGCGCAGCTCCATCGCCATCCTGGCTACATCGCATGGTTTCCATGACGCACTGTCGGCCGCGCCGGTGTCTTATGCCAAGCATTACCCCATCTTCCTGGTCGAGAACCGAAACGTCATTTCCGACCACACGATATCCGCCATGAAGGAATGTGGCATCAAGCAGGTGATAGTTGCGGGTGGCGCCTCGGTTATATCCGATGCATTGCTCGCCGAGCTGTCCCGGTATGGCATCACGCTTAAGAAGCGCCTTTCGGGTTGGGATTACTACGACACGTCGCGCGAAATCGCTCTCTGGGCGATTCGCAACGGCATGAGCGCCAGCCGCATGGGTGTCGCAACCAGCTACGATTACTACGATGCCTTGTGTGGGGCGGCGTTGTGTGGCAAGAACAAGTCGGTGCTCGTCCTCGCCGATGCAAGGAATGCAGAAAACGTCGATTCGGGAAGCACCAGCTTCACCAAGAAGTACAAATCGAAGATATCCCGCGGATACGTGTTCGGCGGCACAAGCGTCGTAAGCACGACCACCTTCGACAAGCTGATCGCCTCCACGCGTTAACGCACCGAACCTGACAAATGCGTCGTAGCCATTTGTCGTGTGGACACAATCGGCGAGCGTGGGCGCTAAACCCCTCCATGCCAGTTCGCGTCCGCACATGCCCGCCTACAAGACTGCGCTTGCATTCAGCTGTTTTCCGAACGGCGCAAGCCCCCGATCCTGCATTCGGCTACTTTCCGAAAACAAGGGTCGTTTTGGCAATTCAAGCCTGTTGTGAGGGTGTTTTGGGCGAT
>CAMORQ010000186.1 GCA_946623915.1 uncultured Coriobacteriaceae bacterium
CGGCGCTGGAGGAGGCGGGCTTCCTCTTCACGGACCGCGACACCGTCAACCGCGCCATCCCGAATCCGCAGGCTGGCATGATTTACTGCTCCAACCTGTGCACCGAAATCGCGCAGGCCATGTCGCCGATCGAGCCCGTTTCCACCGAAGTGGTCACCGAAGGGGGAGACACAGTCGTTGTGAACACCACCCGCCCGGGTGATTTCGTGGTGTGCAACCTGGCAAGCCTGTCGTTGGGGCATCTGCCGGTGGACGACGACAGCGTCATGCGAGAGGTCGTCCGCACGGTTGTGCGCGCCCTAGACAACGTGATCGACCTGAATTTCTACGCGCTCGAGTACGCGCGCATCACCAACCGCCGGTACCGCAGCATCGGCCTTGGCGTGTCGGGATACCACCACATGCTTGCGAAAGCGGGCATCTCGTGGGAAAGCGAGGAACATCTCGAGTATGCCGATGGTGTCTTCGAGCGCATCAACCGTTTCGCCATCGAGGCATCGGCCGATTTGGCGGCAGAAAAGGGCAGCTACTCGCTGTTCGACGGCAGCGACTGGCAGAGCGGGTCGTACTTCGACAAGCGCGATTATGCCGGAGTGGAATGGGACGCCGTGCGCGCTAAGGCCGCATCCGGCATGCGCAACGCCTATCTTCTGGCCATCGCGCCCACATCGTCCACGTCGATTCTTTCTGGTACGACGCCAGGCGTTGACCCTGTTATGCGGCGGTTTTTCCTGGAAGAGAAGAAGGGTGCCATGCTGCCGCGTGTGGCGCCGGATTTGTCGCCCGCGACGTACTGGTACTACAAACCCGCGCACCAAATCGACCAGACGTGGTCGGTGCGCGCGTCTGGAGTGCGTCAGCGCCACATCGACCAGGCTCAGTCGATGAACCTCTACATCACCAACGACTTTTCGATGCGCCAGGTGCTCGAGCTGTTCATCGGCGCGTGGGAAGCAGGCGTGAAGACGGTCTACTACGTGCGCAGCAAGTCGCTCGAAGTGGAGGAGTGCGAATCCTGCGCTTCGTAGGTCGCAGTCACGTAGACGGTATGGTGCAACGGACCTGCGCTGCCCGATGATTGGGTTGGGCGCCTTACGCCAGGGTGCCTGATCGCAAAGTCCGCAGGCCGCGCATTCGGGACTGTGGAAGTGGCCATCGAGCTCTATATCGATCGGCATTTCGTTTGCAAAGAACTGCGGGATGTAAGTCACGGTAGACTCCCCATGCTTCATCACGCGTCAGGGCGCAATCTCTGGCGTAGCGCTTCCAGCTTCCGAAAGCCTGCGGGGCGTTCACCCTGAGGGCGTGCACATCCAGCGAGGCCAGGTATCTAGCCGTGTTGCACAGGTTGTCGCGGTTTTCGCGACGAATGCACATGGCAATGCTTACGGGCAGACCGCGCTTCTGGAGCACCCGGAGGGCGGCATCCGCCTGCTTTTCTGCTCCTTCGATGCCGCGGGGCCGATTATGGTGTCCAAGATCGTCAAAACTCAACTGAAACGCCGGTCGTTGCTCGTAGCGCTCGAACATGTCGCGCACCCTTTCGTCGGGCAAAGCCGCATTGGTGAACGGAACGCCGATTTTAAGATTCTGCTTGCTTGCGGTTTCGACGATTTGTTCGAAATCGGGCCGTAGCAAAGGTTCGCCACCTGTGATGTCCACGTGCTTTATCCCGCAGCGTGCTATTTTACTGGCGATGTACTCGATGGCTTCGAACGGGAGTTGGGGAGGCGTGCATCGGGCGCCGAGGCCAGGCGGTGTCTGCAGCGGAAGTTGCACCGCCCGGTGATGCTCCAATGCACCGACTCGAGATACCTTCACAAGCACTTCGCCGTCGCTTTCGACCTGTTTGGCCCCTGTTATGCGCAGTCGTTTCGTCGAACTTCCCTCGAAGCTCCTCGCTTTCGTTCATGTCGTTCTCGAAACGTGTCAACTCGGCAGATTTTTCTATAACAACCTCCTGTTCACGAATCTTTTTTCGCTATACCACACCATCCGAAGGCGCAGATTTAATTCCGTACATATAATGGTTAATACGAGGGGCTGCGAACCCAAAGGAGAAGACGGCGGTTTCGTGGGTGCGAAGGAGCTGCACCTCTGATGTGAAACGCAGGCTGTGGCTCTAGGCTGACCATGCTGCGCTTGCGCGCAACGAGCGGAACGGCAGATTGGGGAACATCGTGAACAGAATGCTTGCTTTGCTGATCGCATTGATGCTGATATGCGGCGTTGTTGGATGCAGTCCCAACGGCACACCGCGCGACGAGGAGTCCGGTGATCGGCGGGGCTACTACGACATCGAATTTCACAGGGGTGGCAGGGACGCGCGCCCGGAGAACACGCTGTACGCGTTCCAGTATGCCTTGGAAAACGGTGCTGCAACCATCGAGTGCGACATGCAGCTTACGTCCGACGGGCAGTTGGTTTTAAGCCATAACCCCGTGCTGAATCCCGATATCACCACCGATGGCAACGGGAGGCGGATAGCGGCGGACCAGTACTATATCGGTGACATGATGCTCGAAGAGCTTTCGGGTTTCAACGTGGGTAAGATGGACGAAGCGAGCGAGTACTACGAACTGCATGGCCGCACTCGGTTGCGGCAGACGCTTCCATCCCGGCGCTCAGGGACCTGTTCGAACTGGTTAAAGACAGCGGAAACGACAGCGTCAGAATGAGCGTGGAAGCGAAATCCTACCCCGATCCAGCCATGGGCGTTTTGCACGAGAAAAGCCCAAATGCGGATTTGATCTTGGGCGAGTTCCTGTCGCTGGTTGAAGAATTCGGTTTCGGGGATAGGGTGGCGCTGCAATCGCTTGATTGGAGCGTGCTCGTGAAGATGGAAGAGAAGAATCCCGAGATAGAGACCATCGCCCTTTACAGCGAGCAGCCTTCGTGGGATAGCCCTGATGGAACATCGCTTTGGCTGGATCGGGACGAGCCCTCGCCGTGGCTTGCGGGCGTGAACATTCACGATTTCGGCGATGACCCGGTGAAGGCGGCTCATTCGCTGGGCGTAGACAACGTTTCGCCCTACTATGGGGAGGTAACGGAAGAGGTTGTAGAGCAGGCGCA
Source organism: uncultured Coriobacteriaceae bacterium (assembly GCA_946623915.1). Classification (GTDB taxonomy): domain Bacteria; phylum Actinomycetota; class Coriobacteriia; order Coriobacteriales; family Eggerthellaceae; genus CACXMZ01. The sequence goes on from CAMORQ010000186.1 coordinate 3,076, forward strand.
CGAGCTTGGAATGAAAGTGATTCCGTGGACGGTGAACGATGCGGACGACATGGAAATGCTCTACGATTTGGGCGTGGATGGCATAATCACCGACAGGCCCTGGGTTTTGCGAGATCTCCTCGAGTCAAAGGGGGAGCAGGTGCCGCCGGCGCAGGAGGTTGCATTGCCGTATCACCTCGAGCCCGATCACCTTGAGAGCAGTGGGCCTAAGGCCGAAGGGGGCCAGGACGCCGCCTACTGATCTCGTCTGATCCATCCTCTCTTGGTTCGTGCGAGACGGATAATCCGCATCATAAAATTGAAGCGCGCTGCATATTCGCCAGCTTGGGTATGCCGCGGTAGCGTTCACCAGTATTTTCGATTCGGTTTATTGAAAAGCGCGTAGAAATCCATGAAACTAAGTAGAAGGAAAGAAGGCGCCCTTAGCTGGCGACCACTCCCGTCTTTGCTAGGCGGACGAAGCAGAGCTAGCCTGCGAAAGAGAGGAAGAAGATGGCTGTAGACCTGAACAAGGAATTGGTGCGCAACCCGCTATTCAATCCGGAGGGCGACACGGACGTTCTCGACCGGCGCATGATCGGCGGCAACACCACCAACCTCAACGACTTCAACAACATGCGCTACCCATGGGTGAGCGATTGGTACCGTCAGGCCATGAACAACTTCTGGATTCCCGAGGAGATCAACCTGGCCCAAGACGTGAAGGATTATCCGAATCTGGATGGGCCCGAACGGACCGCCTACGACAAGATTTTGTCGTTTCTGGTTTTCCTGGATTCGCTGCAGAGTGCCAACCTGCCCAACATCTCCGAGTACATTTCCGCCAACGAAGTGAATTTGTGCTTGCATATCCAGACGTTCCAGGAATCCATCCATTCCCAGAGCTACTCCTACATGCTCGACACCATCTGCTCGCCGGAAGAGCGCAACGACATCCTTTTCCAGTGGAAGACCGACGAACACCTGCTTGCGCGCAACACGTTCATCGGCGATTTGTACAACGACTTTCTGAACGACCGTCGCCCGTTCACGTTCCTCAAAGTGCTTATGGCCAATTACATCCTGGAGGGCGTGTATTTCTATTCTGGGTTCATGTTCTTCTACAATCTGGCCCGCAACGGACGGATGCCGGGTTCCGCACAGGAAATCCGCTACATCAACCGCGACGAGAACACACACTTATGGCTGTTCCGCAATATCCTGACCGAGTTGCAGAAAGAAGAGCCCGAACTGTTTTCCGAGCAGAATGTAGCCGTATTGCGCGAAATGCTCGAAGAGGGCGTGCGGCAGGAAATCGCGTGGGGCCACTACGTCATCGGCGACGACATCCAGGGCCTGACGAAGGGCATGGTCACCGACTACATTCGCTACCTGGGCAATCAGCGCTGGTCGAGCCTGGGGTACGGCCCGCTGTTCGAGGACAACATAGAAGAGCCGGAAAACATGCGCTGGGTTTCCCAGTACGCCGATGCGAACATGGTAAAAACTGACTTCTTCGAAGCGCGCTCGACTGCCTATGCGAAGTCGACCGCGCTTGTCGATGACTTGTAGGGCAGGGGAGCGAGTCGCGCGGGCCCATATCGCTCCCGTCGCGCCCGATTTGTGGCGAAATTGAGCGTGTGAAGATTCCCCTTGCATGTGTGCGGCTTTACCGTTAGAATGGCAAAGCTGCTTGAAACGCAGCACCAACAAGCGGGGTGTTAGCTCAGTTGGTTAGAGCGCCGGCCTGTCACGTCGGAGGTCGCGAGTTCAAGTCTCGTACATCCCGCCAGACTTTTTC
>CAMORQ010000187.1 GCA_946623915.1 uncultured Coriobacteriaceae bacterium
GACGCCCGAGACGCCCGAGTCCCCCGCGCCCGAGACAACGGAGAAGAAGACCGTGGCCTCCACGCCGAGAACCTCCACGCCGAGCGCCTCCCCGTCCGCCACGCCGACCCCGGCCGCTGCGGTCGGTTCGCCGGCGCCTTCGGCGAGCGCGCCCTCCGGCGGCGTGGTCAGCGCCGTGCGCGACCTGGCGGTGAAGACCCTCGACGAGTACGGCGGGCTGGTCGCCGGCCTCGGCGCCCTGGCGCTCGTGGCCCTCGCGGCCGGCGCCCTGGCGCTGCGCCGCCGCAACCACTAGTACATGTGGTGCTAGCAGGCTAAAGCCTGGAAATCAGAAAGCCGCCCGGTGCCTCGATTTTGGGGCACCGGGCGAGCACCAAGGGTCGTGCAACTCAAACAAGCCAATTCCTTCCACAGCCCCCGCCTAAACAGGCGGGGGCAGCCTTTCGTAGTAAAATATGCCTGCTATGCGCGAAACGCAGCGTGAAAGAACCTTGAACTTGAAAGCCTCTCTTGGGGGGTTGGCCTCTGTTGTTGTCTGCATAGCTGCGTTCTTGTGCGTCATGGAGATAATCGTGATTGCGGTAAGGTTTATCGTCGGGTAGCTATGTGGCAGCGTTTCACATTCTACGATTTCCGCGTTATCGGGCATTATCTGGGCGTGCTTCTCGTGCTGGAAGCCGCTGCGCTCCTGCTCCCGCTGTTAACCGCAATTATCGCCCAGGAATGGGAACCGGCATCGCGCTTCCTTATTGCGGTTGGGCTTGCGCTTACGGTGGGCACGCTGCTGCGCATGCTGCGTATCACACCGGGTCATTTGAACCGTACGCAGGCGGTGGCGGTCACGGGGTTTGCGTGGATTATGGTTGCGCTCGTCGGTGCAGTACCGCTGTACCTTTCGGTGCACTACACGACATTCGTCGACGCCCTGTTCGATTCGGTGTCTTGCTTTACTACCACTAACGCGTCGGTAATCGCGTTTCCCAACCATATTGCGCACGCCGATAACATGTGGCGTTTCATCATGAACTACACCGGCGGCATGGGCCTCGTCGTTGTCGCGTTGTCTGTCGGGCTGTTGGCGCGGGGGAGCACATCGAGCCTGTATTCGTCCGAAGGTCGCAGCGAGCACGTGGTTCCCAACGTGGTCGAAACGGCACGGTTCATCTTCAAGTTTTCCGCCGCAATCATTCTGTCGGCAGGGGTGGTACTCGCGATTGTGCTGTGCTTCATGGGCATGTCGATGTCGCGGTCGTTTTTGCACGGCATTTGGTTGGCGATGTCGGGCTTCATGACGGCTGGACTAGCTCCGATGAGCACGTCGATCACGTACTACCATAGCGTCGTGGTGGAATTCATCCTTATGACCTTGATGGTGTTCGGTGGCGTCAACTTTGCGTTGCAAAACGAAGTGTGGCGCGGACGCTTCGAGCTGTTTCCGCGCGACATCGAAACGCGCACGGCGCTTGTGTGGTGGATCGGCATGCTCATTGTATTCGTGGTCGCGGCGAGCGCCTCTTCGCTTGGGGGCGGATTGCCCGCGCTTATGCGGACAGGGTTCTTTACCTTCGTGGGGGCTGCAACCACCACCGGTTTCACGACCATGACCAGCAACCAGATGGCGGCGTTGTTGCCATCTGGTGCCGTGCTGGTGCTTGCCCTGCTGATGGCGGTCGGAGGAGCCACTGGGTCTACGGCAGGCGGCATCAAGCTCAAGCGAGTTGCCATTGTTGCGAAGTCCGCATTCGAAACCATGAAGAATTCTGTAAGCAGCGAGTCGGTGCGCAACGTGTCTAGCTACAACCATCTGGGCAGGGTGTTGCTCGACGAAGGCGAAGTTAAAGACGCCATGACCGTTACCATGTTCTACATCCTGGTCTATATCATCGGCGCTCTTGCGGCCATCGCAATGGGCTACGATGCCGTTTCTTCGATTTCCGAAAGTGTGGCCATGGCATCGAATTCGGGGATGACCACCATTACGGCGTCCACTATGCCGACGCTGTTGAAAATAGTCTACATGTTGGAAATGTGGGCGGGCCGTTTGGAAATCGTGACCCTGATCGCATTGGCTTTGAAAATCGGCGCGTCGATGGCACCGCGTCTGAACATGAAGCAAGGTGGTCGATAGTGGCGCGCCTCGGACTGGTGGCTTCCGCGCGCGCATGCGTGTTGTCGATTGTCGTGGCACTGGCTCTGAATGCCGGCGTTTTCGTAGCGCTCGGCTGGGCGGACGAAAACGCCGACGATGCGACAAGCTCGAGTATGGAAGTCAGCGAAGACCCGGAGAACACGGTTAACGCCCGTCAAACAGCGGACAACTCGTTCCTCTATGACACGAGCATCTACGAGCTGTCTCAGGCAGACGCATCGTATCAGGGCAATACCGTCCAGATTGTTGGCGAAGTGGTGGGCGATAGCGTCCGCGCCGAAGAAGACCCCGGTTACTGCTGGATCACGCTCGAAGCCATCGAAGAGGAATACGAAAGCAGCATTTCCGTGCTGGTTCCCGAAGATGTGCTGAACCTGATAGACACGTACGGCGGATACAACCGCACGGGCACGGCCTTGCAGGTTCGGGGCACCTTTTATCTTGCGTGCCCAAGCCACGAAGGCATCATCGATATTCATGCCGAAAGCGTTACGCTGGTAAGTCGCGGGAGCGCGACGACTGATGAACTCGAATGGGGTCGATTCGTGCCGGGTATCGTCCTCGTGAGCGCCGGTTTGCTCCTTTCGCTTCTCTATCGCTTGCTTAGGGAGCGTGAACGCTAGGTGTCGCCCGCAGGTTACGCTGCACCACCCGCCGGTGGGTCTGATGCTGCCAACGAAGGTGGTTGTCCCGATGCTTCGGTTTCAGCCCTAACCGATATGCCGTCGGGTCAACGCCAAGCGCGTGTGCCGGGCGTGGTCGTCCAACTCGATCGGGGATTGCCGCTCGTGCGCCTGGAAGACGGCCGGCTTTTGCGCTGCAAGCACGCGACGGCTTTGATCAAAGGTGAAAAGATTCGCGCCGTCATCGGAGACCATGTCATGGTAGACGCCTTGGAAGATGCGGACAATGCGCAAATATGCGAGGTCCTCGCCCGCACCAACGAATTCGTTCGCCGCGATCCCGCCGAACGGTCGGCGTCCCAGACGCTTGCGGCGAATTTCGACACGGTTATAATCGCCCATCCGTTGGCGGAGCTGAACGTGCGACGTCTCGAGCGCGAGTTGGTGCTTGCCCACGAAACGGGTGCTACGGTGGTGGTGGCTCTCACCAAAGCTGATCTCGCTGACGAAGGAATGGCGCGGGAAAACGAAGAGCTGGTACGCGGTATCGTCGGCCCTTCCAACGCCGTCGAAGTGGTTTCGGAAAACGACGCGTGCAGTATCGAAGCGTTGCGCTCCCATATACCCGAAGGGAGCGTGGCGGTGCTCATTGGCCGATCGGGCGTGGGCAAGTCGAGCCTGGTCAACTTGCTTGCTGGTGCAAACGTTGCGGCAACGACGCCCGTGCGCGCATCCGATGGGAAAGGCCGCCATACGACGGTCAACCGCGCTATCGTACCTATCGGAGGCGGCGGGTTTGTGGTGGATATGCCCGGCGTGCGCGGTATGGGTCTGTGGGAGTCGGATGCGGGAATCGAAGCGGCGTTTTCCGACGTGGCTGAACTGGCGCAACAATGCAGGTTCCGCGACTGCACGCACACCAACGAGCCTGGATGCGCTGTTCAAGATGCTGTTGCAACAGGTGCACTGCATCCGAGGCGGCTTGCCTCTTACCTTCACCTTGTCGAGGAAAACCAGGCGCAGCGCGAAGCTTCGGAAGAAGCGCAGCGAATCCGGACCCGTACGGGCCATCCTCGCCGCCGAGGATAATGCGTCCCGTTAGGCTTTGGACGCGCACTTCCCGAAGCCTCCAATGGTGCAAAAAGTTAATAAAACAGATGCATGTTGATTTGCATCTGTTTCAGGCACGTGCATAAATACAGCACGTCTCAGGCGAAAGCAAAAAAAGACGCTGAAAAGAAATTATTAAGTATTGTAATTTGCATCAGAAGAAACTATAATCACGATTACAAAAACGTGGCAGTAAAAAAATTACTACCACGAATCCGCCAAGAGATCTGAAAGGAGTGGTGGTGCACATGAAGTTGTCAATCGGTAATATCCATGTGCAAGACGTGCTGCTTGGGTCGGAGAATTCGTTCAAGGACGGTATTCTGACCATCGACAAGCAGGCGGCAATCGACTATCTGATGGGGGAAGACGACCACATCACAGAGCTCGACATCGTCATCGCCCATCCTGGCGATGACACGCGTATCGTGCCGGTCATCGAAACCATCGAACCGCGCGTCCGCATGGACGACCGCTGCTTGTTCCCCGGCGTCACGGGCGATTTGGTGCCCGCTGGCGAAGGCGAGCTGAAAGCCTTCAAGGGCTGCTGCGTGACTGTTGTCGGGAAAGAGTGGGGCAGCTTCGGCGACGGCGTCATCGACATGGGTGGCGAAGGCGCGAAGCAGACCTACTGGTCCAAGCTGATCAACATCTGCCTGGTTGGCGACACCGACGAAGAGTTCGAGCGTCACGAACAGCAGAAGATGAACCACGCCCTGCGTTGGGCTGGCCATCGTTTCGCCGAATGGATCGGCAAGATCGCCAAGGATGTCGCAGTCGAAGACGAAGAAGTTTACGAATTCGATCCGATTACTAAGCGCGACGCTGCCAAGAACGACCTGCCCAATGTGGTGGCCGTGTTGCAGCCTCAGTCCCAGATGGAAGCCCTGGGCTACAACGACCTGTGGTACGGCTGGGATATGAACAAGTACCTGCCGAGCTTCGTCAGCCCC
>CAMORQ010000188.1 GCA_946623915.1 uncultured Coriobacteriaceae bacterium
ATCGACGCATCGGAGCAAGTGTTGATCGACATGGGCCTGAACACGGTCCGTGTGCGCGCCAACGGCGACGAAGCGCGCATCGAAGTGCTCACGGAAGACATGGAAGCCGTCCTCGGTCAACGCGAGCGCATCGTGGATGCCCTCAAGGAAACAGGGTTTAGCTACGTATCGCTCGACCTGCAAGGTTACCGCACGGGCAGCATGAACGAAGCGCTGTCCAAAGATTAATCCCGCACGCGCCAGACAAAGCGCACGGGAACCGAAGCGCTACGCGTAACCCATCTGCTCGATTTGGTCTTCATCCATGCCGAAGTAGTGGCCGATTTCGTGAATCACGGTGCGCTTGACTTCTTCGAGCGTTTCCGCGCGGTTGCCACCAAGGCGCTCGTGCGGCCCCTTGAAGATGACGATCGTGTCAGGATAGTCGCCATAGTCCCCGTATCCGTCGGCACGTTCGAGCAGAGAAACACCGTCGTAGTACCCGAGCACGTCCCCGTCTTCGGTCTCGTATACGTCGGCGTCTTCTCCCATCTCCTCTTCATCGGGTTCGTCGTCCACCAGGATGGCGACGTTTTCCAGGTCGGCCGTAAACCGCTCGGGTATCGAATCGAGGGCTTCCTGGACGGCGCCTTCGAACTCTTCGTCAGTCATGATGTACATGCACGCCCCCTACCCGGAAAAGGAAACACGGGCACCTTGGGGCGTGTCCTCGATGGTGAACCCAAGCGCCGAAAGGCCGTCGCGAACCGCATCGGCAAGCGCAAAATCCTTCGAAGCACGCGCGTCTGCCCGGGCGGCGAGAAGCGCATCGAGCGCAGGTTCGGCACCATCGCCGTCGAAACCGGCCAGGTCGCGCGCAAGCTCGATCACCTCAGGCGGGTACGCAGCGGCGGCGTCCGCGGCGGCGGCGCCCACTTCCACGCCCAAAACGTCCATGAGCTCGACGACGAATGCACGAACTTCCTTGAAGAACGGCGCGTCCGCGTCGGCTATCGTCTTGTCGCCCAACTCGGCGTTCATCGCGTTCACGAATCCGAACAAAACCCCCAAACCACCTGCGGTGTTGAAGTCATCGTCCATCGCGACGACGAAATCGCTTCGCGTATTGCGCACCATGTTGCCCAAGGCGTGCGTGTCAAAGGGACTGGGTATGTCCTGGGCGTTTTCGCAAGCCCAGTCGATGCGCGCAATCAGGTTGTCGATGCGCTCGAGGGCGGCAGCCGCTTCCTCCAAGCGCTCTGGCGAGTATTCCATGGGCGAGCGGTAATGGGTCTGGACGCACAGCATGCGCAGCACGCGCGCAGGCACGTCACGCAGCACGTCGCGCAGCACAAGGAAGTTCCCCAGGCTCTTCGACATTTTTTCTGTTTCGCCCGTGTCGTCGTTTCGTATCTGGAGCATGCCCGAATGCATCCAGTAATCGGCGAACCCTTCGTTGTAGGCGGCCACGCTTTGTGCCAGCTCGTTTTCGTGGTGCGGAAAGCACAAATCGGACCCGCCGCCGTGTATGTCGAACGGAAGGCCCAGGTATTTTCGGGACATCGCGGAGCACTCGATGTGCCAGCCCGGCCGCCCCTGCCCCCAAGGGGAATCCCATGCCGGCTCGCCCGGCTTGGCCGCTTTCCACAAGGCGAAATCCAGCGGGTCGCGCTTGCGCTCTTCGGTCCCCTGCCCAGCTGCCCTAAGCTCGCGGTGCCCGGACTCCATTTCGTCCACATCGCGCCCGGACAGCGCCCCGTATTCGGGGAAGCTACGCACCGAAAAGTACACGTCGCCTTCGGATTCGTACGCATGACCGCCATCGATGAGCGTCTGCACAAGGGCTATCATCTCGGGGATTTCCTCGGTTGCCATCGGGCGCACATCGGGATCCTTCACACCAATGGCATGCATGTCTTCGATGAACGCCTCCGTGTATTCGGCGGCCACATCCGAAGCGCTCCTGCCGTCTTCGTTGGCTTTGTTGATTATCTTGTCGTCGACGTCGGTGATGTTCTGGACGAACGTCACGTCGAAACCGCGCCATTGCAGGTACCGGCGCACGACGTCGAACACGATGAAAGTACGGGCATTGCCGATGTGGATGTAGTTGTACACCGTGGGACCGCACACGTACATGGAAACCTTGCCCAAAACGTGGCTGTGGAAATCCTCTTTGGCTCGCGATGCGGTGTTGTAAATCCTGATCATGACATTCCCATCTGTTCGTTTCCTACCGAAACTATTATGAACCATTTTCGGCACGAACGCAGGCAGGCGAAACGCCGCATGCGCAAGAATCCCGTTTATGGCGTATCCTAGTATGCAGAAAGACAGAAAAGCCCCGTGCGCTCGCATGCGCCGAAGCAAGATGACGATGAACAACCAGGAAACGACGACGCTCAACATATACACCGTCACGCAGGTGTTCCGCGCATTCAGCAACGATATGACGGTCCAAGAGCTTGCCGCGTTGCTGAACGTGAGCTACTCGACGCTCGCACGATGCAAAAGCGGAATCTGCCCACCCTCGATTACGTTCCGCGCTCTGAAGAACACGTTCGACCACTGCAAAGAAACCTACTTCCAGGGCAGCGAGCGACGCATATACGAAGCAACCCTGCAGCACCTGAAGAGTAGCAGAATCGACACCGCAAGCCTGACGGACGTATTCGAGACGGCAGGCTACGACGCCTTCGTGAACGCTCTGCTCGACAGCGCGCTTGCGAACAGCGGAAAGGCGGCGGCATCCGCACCGCCTGCAGCATCCGAAGCCATCCCGGATCTGAAGCATCACGAGGCAAGTGCGGCGCAAGACGAAGTGGGCGCTTCGGCCCAGCACCTACCCGGCTCCGTCGCCATCGCGCAGGCATCTTCGGATCAGAACCCGCACATTGTCAAGATGCCGGCCAGCGCGCACGGCGATCCGAAGGTCGGCATCGCAGGCGGACTTGTCGGCTGGATTCCCATCGTCGCCCTGGTCGCCATCGGGTTGTTGCAGGTGCCGCTTGACGAGCTCCTGAAATGGATAACGGGCAACATGAAACTGTTTGCGGCCATATCGCTGATTCTGGCCGCGGCACCTGTCGCGTTCGGTTTGGCAGTCGATGCGCCCATAGCCTGGGTCAGGTACAAAAGACGCAAGCCAGACGCCACGTTTTCGTGGGACACATGGCGCGAAGTCGCAAAATACGGCGACCCCGTAGACGTGCTACCCGGCGAAGGGCGCTTCGACGCCTCCCGGCCGCATCTGATGTTCGCGCTGTTGAGCAATGTGACGGGCATGCTATGCGCATTGTCGCTGATCGCGTTCCTTGCACCCCTTCCGGGTTTTCTCGATTACTTTGCGGGCCACAGTTGGACCGAATTCTTCAAAGCGTCGATGGTGCTGGCGTTCTTCATCGCCTACCATCACACCGCGTCGCAGCAACGCCTCCCTGTCCCCACCGCGCATGGGCATGCGTACAATCCCGACAACTACCTGTACACGCGCGTTCACGTATGGGCCAACATCGTGCATTTGGTATGGACGATCACGCTTTCCGCCATGTTTGCCTTGTGCATGCTTGGCTACAGCATCGCCAATTTCCAAAGATTCGACCTGCCCTTGAGTGTCTTGTGGCCGGTTGCGCAAGCCGTCTTGTTCCTGGCTTACGCCAACATTTCCCCCTATGCCATGCGAGTGGAAGTGTCGAGCATCGGATCTTTCGTCGCGAGTTTGGTCGCAATCGCAGTGTGCATGCTGGGCATGGTCGCCTGCTTCAGGTTCAGCTGGGCAAGCGTCTTGGCGACAGGCGCGTATCTGGTGCTCGCCGCTGCTGCTGTGGCCTGGCGAAAAAACATGGATAGCGACCCGAAAGCACGCGCATGGATCGAACGCGAATCGGGTTCGCGCGTCTACGGAGTGCTCACCGCTACCGTGATAGTGGCGCTTGCTGCGATAGGGTCGTACACGAGCGCTATCCTGTAATTTCCAACAGCGCCACCGCTTGAGCGGAAATGCCCTCTTCGCGACCCTGGTAGCCCAAACGCTCACTTGTCGTGGCTTTGACCCCCACGTTGTCCACAGGCACGTTCAAAGCGCGAGCGAGGTTTTCGCGCATCTGTTCGCGATGGGGAGAAAGCTTGGGGGCCTGAGCCACGATGACGCTGTCCACATCCACGATTTCGAACCCCAGACCACGGACATGGGAAGCGACATGCGCCAGAAGCACAAGGGAATCGGCGCCTGCGTAAGCTGGGTCCGTGTCGGGGAACAGTTTGCCGATGTCTCCAGCGCGCGCCGCGCCCAACACGGCGTCGGCGATGGCGTGGGCGAGCACGTCGGCATCCGAATGTCCCAGCAACCCTTTGTCGTGGGGTATCGTCACACCGCCGATGATAAGCGGCCGGCCTTCGACGAGGGCGTGCACGTCGTATCCTTGGCCAATGCGCATGCGCGAACAATCCACTGTTTCCTCTTTTCCGCTTTCGTGCGAAAACGCGTCTCGATGCACGTCCGTACGACGTATTCGCTGGAGCAAAGCTCCTTAAACCTGGTTCTAGCGCCCTGCGGCACGATTCACAACAGCCGCCAGCATAAGGTAGTCTTCCGGCACGGTGAGCTTCAGGTTGTCGCGCTTGCCTTCCACGACCAGAACTCGACCGCCCAAACGCTCGATCAGGCTGCTGTCGTCGGTGCCCACAAATCCGTCGGACAATGCAGAGGCGTGTGCACGGCGCAAAATGGATGCGCGGAACACCTGCGGCGTCTGCGCGTTCCAAAACACCGTGCGATCAGGAGTGCCCACGATAACGCCGTTTTCCACGATTTTGAGCGTGTCGATGGACGGATGGGCGACCACCGCCCCGTCG
>CAMORQ010000189.1 GCA_946623915.1 uncultured Coriobacteriaceae bacterium
CAACGACTTACCTATGTCCTGGAATAAAACACTTACCCATGTCTTGACTGGTCACAGAGTGCGTGCGGACGCCTCCCCTTGCGCACACCTATACATCGCCATCCCCTTTTCACCCATCCGCGTTAAGGACGCCCAGCGGCGTTTCATCTGCATGTTACTTTTTTAAGTCACTTTTCATACAAAAGTTGAGTTCAAGGGGCTAAATTTTGCTTATAAATCTCGGATTTCTCAACTTTTGTATGAAAATGAAACGCGGCGGATCGTCGCTGTTTACCAGGGGTACTCCACCTGCCTCCCTTCGGCGCCACTCGAAAGGTTTCCCTTTTCCACCCCTTCGCGCTCAGAGTGTCTGGCGCATTTCACCTGCATGTAACTTTTCTGAGTCAGTTTTCATACGAAAGTTGAGTTTGGAAGCCCATTCTTTGCTTATTAGTCGCGGGTTTCTCAACTTTTGTATGAAAATGGTTTGAGGGAGGCTATCCGATGTTGCTCCCCCTAGTCCTGATCTCAGGCAGCTGAAAGCTTCTGGTGGAATGCACCTATCCTCCTGCAGCACGGCTTCGTGAAAGCATCCAGCTAAAAGCGCGCCCGTTCGCTGCAGCAAGTCCCCGCCGGCCGCAGCGGCTCCGTTCGCTGCAGCGGGCCCTCCGCCCACTACGTCAAATCCCCGCCCGCTGCGGAAAATCTCGCATGTTACGACAGGTCTTCGCACGCAGCCACAAACCCCATCCACCACGGCAGGCGCTGCCCGCGGCGACTAATCCCGCGTTGCACTAGGACCCGCTCGCCACGACGGACCCGCTCGCTGCGACGGACGCACTAGCCGCAGCGGACGCGCTCGCCGCATATATGGACAGCAGCTGAAGAAACCCTTTGGGTTGAAAGGAAAAACGTCGCGCAATCGTGTTACCCGCAAATGCAATAACCAATCTGCACGAATACCAACTGATAGGAGTTCGCCCATGTATAGAAAAACGAGGTTCGCGCTGTTTGTGGCAGGAGCAATCACCATAGCAATCGTCATGACGGGATGTTCTGCATCCGCAAGGCCTTGGCCATCAGGCGAGCCATCGGACGCCACCGCCCCTAAGGCGCTTTCTGCCGAAAGCAGTACTGCAGACCAGCATTCTTCCCCCGGCACACAGGCACGTACCCCAAACCCGGGCAATGAAGGAAACGATTCGGCCAGCACGTCTGCGCAGCCAGCACAACCACAGTCCGAGACGGCGCAAGGCAACTCGACGCAATCCGACACAGCGCAGTCCGACCCAGCGCAATCCAACGCAGCATCGAACTAACTACCGCCTCGAGCCAGAACGGCGAAGAGCGCGTGTACACGGACGCTTCCGGCAATCCTCTTTCAGGTGAGTGGCGCTACGAAGGCACAAATTACGTGTTCGACGAAGCGGGGCATGCGCTGGCTGCAGGCACATCGCTGGGGACGAAGGGCCGGCTTAGCATCCCCAAGGCAGGGATCGATGTGGCAGTGAACCGCAGCGACGAAACGAACGCGCAGTACCACACCGACCTGGAAGACAGTGCCGCGTACGTCCGCTACGACCAGAGTCACTACTACATCGCCGACCACAACACGCAAACGTTCGCCGGGCTTACCGATGTTACCGTCGGTGACGTCGCATACCTGTTCACCGACGCCGGCATCGAAGCATTTGAATGCACGAACACCTTCGTCGGCCACAATACCGGCGACATGCTGACCAACGGCGCCGGCAACGAGCTTGCATCGTATATGCCCGAATCCGGATTCACGGCCTACACCTGCTTGGATTCCTGGACGAACATTCAAGTGACCCTATGGCAGCGGACCTGGATCGCCTCAAGCAACAGCACGGCAGCAACCGTCCAGCTGGCAAGATCGGGCGCTCAGGCGCAGCCCATGGAAAGTGATGATGGCGTACAGCATACCGAACAGCGAGGCATCATCGTATCCATCGACCGCGAACGGGGCGTCGCTGTGTTCGAGCACATCGCACACGGTGAAGAGCCCATGGAAGCGCCACTGGTTATGGAGACGCCGCAAAACGAGAGAGGCATCGGCGACATGCAGTCCGGTAACGTCTGGACAAACGACGCCGGCGACGCCCCACAACCACAGACCGAAACCCACCCCGAAAGCCAACCCTCAGCGGATTTCGGAGAACTGAGGTTCGGTGCGCAAGGAGGCGCGGGCATGCAGGGTCTTGGCGCGCAGGGGCCGGATGCGCAATGGCCTAGCGCGCAGAGGCCTGGCGGGCAGGGCCCGGGCACGCAGGACGGCGGAGGCATGCCCGAAGCAGGTGCAGGAGGCAGAGGCATATAGCGCACGCAGGCATGTAGCGCGAAAACATGCGGCGGCGCACTGGCGTACGGCACACAGGCATGCGGACGCACCGACACGTAGCGCGCAGGCATGAGAATACGCTGAAGCGAAAAGGCGCAGCAGGCAAACTAGCATGCCGCACTGCGCCCTGGCGGAGAAGCGAGCGCGACCCTGCCCGAAGAACCGTTCGATGCGAGACGCCGCACGCCGACCCAGCCAAAGCAACGCAGCGCGGCTGGCAAAAGATCGGGGCGCACGGACCTAAATCCGTGCGCCCCAACTTCATGGAGCCTTTTGGCATGTGCGCTACATGCGGCGAGCGCGCCTTCTGCTGTAGGCCGCAGCTGCAAAGCTGGCCAACGACAGGGCGGCCGCAAGGCTGGGAAGCACCGCATCACCCGTGCGTGCCGTCGTGCGCGATGTGGCTGTGGATGAGCTCGATGCCGTCGCGGCGCGCGTGGCCGAAGCGCTGCTGCCCGCCTTCGTCGAACTGCCCGAAGATGTGCTGGAGCCGCTCTTCTTTTATGCCCTAACCGCAAGCCTACGCAGTAAGGGTTTTGATTATCGGTGAGGGCTTCCCTGCATACGCTATCCGGACGTGCTTCTTGGCGCGCACCATGGCAACGTAGACTAAACTGCGTTCGGATTGAACGACCGCTTTTTAGGCTGCAGGGTAATGCTGCTTTCCGTCCCCGAAGGCTACGACAAGGTCTACTAATATCCTCCCATGTTCGCCGCAGTGGAAGCGCTCATCGTCACGAAGAGCGACTACCTGCCGCTCAACCCCGACTTTGACATGGAAGCGCTGAAGTCTCAGGCGGCTGTGCTTAACCCCGGCATCAAAGTGTTCATGACCAACGCCCGAACCGGAGACGGCATATTCGAACTTGCCGAATGGGTCGTGCGCCGACGCAGCACGGAGATGGCCGGCACCGAATAGGTCCGCATCAAAAACTGCAGCGCCAACAGACACCCTTCCCTTCTGCGGCGAGCGAGATACGCTCGCCGCACGACATTTCTTCACACGGCACTCGCGCGTATTTCCTAGTAGTGTTATAGTGTTTCTGCCGAGATTGCTTGCGCAAGCCCTCGTGGGCGTGTCCGTAGTGCAGCGGAGCGCAGGCCTGTCGTGCATGCAGCTTTCCGGATGCGCGACGCAACTGTCCATGCACCGGGCGCAGCGAGGTGGCAGCCGTTGCGTCGCCTATACGAAGGAAGGTGCGCACATGGGCACGGTCGTCGCAGTATGCACAAGCAACGTCAAGGGAATCCAGAAAACAGAGGTAGCGCAGGCCCATCTGGTCGCCGACCATGGCATCGACGGCGACGCTCACGCCGGCACATGGCACCGGCAGGTAAGCCTGCTCGCCAACGAGCGCATCCAGGAATTCAAGGAACGCGGCGCGGAAGTTGCCCAGGGTGCTTTCGGTGAAAACCTGATCGTCGAAGGGCTGGGGGATTTGAAGTCCTACCCCATCGGCACGCGATTCATCTGCGGTGATGCCGTGCTCGAGCTGACGCAGGTGGGCAAGGAGTGCCACGCCCACTGCGCCATATACCACGCCATGGGCGACTGCATCATGCCGCGCGAAGGCGTGTTCTGCCGCGTGATCGAAGGCGGATCGGTAACCCCTGGCACGCCCATATCCTTGGCCTAAATGTTTCATTGTGGCCGAAAAATGAAGTCTACTCGATCGCTCTTGTTAATTCCTAGTGTTTATCTATGATATTTCTCAGTACGTAGAAGGGGACGAATTCTAACCATGCTTGGGAAAGAGAACACTCGTATCGACTCGATGATGTGTTGCCGTCGAATGCGGTGCTCCCGGGCATGCCTGTTCGTCGGATGCTGTCCATCCCCTGCGATGCGCGTCTGACTTCTTTCGACCACGAAGCCGAACCATGTCCGGGAGCCTCTACACGGAGGCTCTTTTTCTTGGGGCCTCGTCTGGCAACCACCGTTTCATCCAACTCGCAGACACCGAAAGGAACCATCCATGAGCACCTATAAATTCGAAACGCTGCAACTGCACGTCGGCCAAGAGCAGGCCGACCCGGCCACGGATGCACGTGCCGTGCCCATCTACCAAACCACGTCCTACGTCTTCCACGATTGCGCCCACGCCGCTGCCCGCTTCGGACTGGCCGACGCGGGCAACATCTACGGGCGGCTGACCAACTCCACCCAGGACGTGCTCGAGCGCCGCATCGCCGCACTCGAGGGCGGTGTGGCGGCGCTTGCGCTTGCCAGCGGTGCGGCGGCCATCACCTACGCCATTCAAGCCCTCGCCCAAGCAGGCGAGCACATCGTGGCGCAGAAGACCATCTACGGAGGCACCTACAACCTGCTTGCGCACACCCTACCCCTCTACGGCATAGAGGCCACGTTCGTAGACATCCACGACCCGGCGGAAGTGGAAGCAGCCATCCGGCCCAACACCAAAGGCATCTTCATCGAGACGCTCGGCAACCCCAACAGCGACATCCCCGACATCGACGCA
>CAMORQ010000190.1 GCA_946623915.1 uncultured Coriobacteriaceae bacterium
TCGGCGTCTTCGGGCATGCCCGCAAGCACCGCGCGCACGACGCCTGGTCCGGAAACGCCCACGTTGATAACCTCGTCGGCTTCGCCCGAGCCGTGGAACGCACCCGCCATGAACGGATTGTCCTCGACGGCGTTGGCGAACACGACCAGCTTCGCGCATCCGATGGAATCGCGGTCTGCGGTAAGGCGCGCGGTTTCCAGGATGATGTTGCTCATTTTCCATACGGCGTCCATGTTGATGCCGGCGCGCGTGGACGCCACGTTGACCGACGAGCACACGCGGTCGGTGGTCGCCATGGCGGCCGGGATGGAGTCCATCAGCTTGTTGTCCGACCCGCTTGCACCTTTGTGCACGAGAGCCGAAAAGCCGCCCACGAAGTCCACGCCTACTTCCTTGGCGGCGCGGTCCATGGCGTCTGCGATGGGGGAAAGGTCCGCTTCGGCTATGGCGGCGCAGATTTCGGCGATGGGCGTGACCGAGATGCGCTTGTTCACGATGGGGATGCCGAATTCGCGTTGGAGCTGGTCGGAGCAAGGCACGAGCCCCTCGGCGGCCGACGTCATGCGGTCATAGATGCGCTTGGCGGTCTTTTCGACGCTGTTGCTGGCGCAACCGCGCATGTTCAAGCCGAGCGTGATGGTGCGAATGTCCAGGTGCTGCTGCGAAACCATCGCGATGGCTTCGGCGACTTCCTGCGGCGTAATTTGCATGGTGTGTCCTTTTCCCGTCCCTCGAAGTTGGCATCATTATACCCGCAAGCCTTGCCCCACGGCACGGCGAACCCTCTGGGTGACGGAGGGACGGTTCTTGCGTCACCCTTGGAGCCTGTTCGCGCCCACCGCCCGGTGACATGCACGTGAACGTGGACGGTGGGTGAACGGGGACGTAGCGCTTTCACACACGTGAACGGGGACGTAGCACTTTCACATGGTAGTTGCACGTGAAAATGCCATGTCTCTGTTTGCGCGCGTCCCCGTTCACACGCGCGCAACAGCTCTCTGTCGATCGACGTCGACGCGCGTTCCGCCGTGCGACCGTGACAGTTTTTGTCGAAATATCTACCAAAATTGTCACGGGGGGAGGTTACCATTTATTGTGCGTCAGAATCTAACACTATACTAATGGCGAGCGGTGGAACCGGTTTCTGCCGTTTTGAATATGGTGGTCGAACGTGAGCGTGGAGCATGCGATCAATAGCGGTTTGCGATGACGACGAAGCACAATTAAAGGCTACTCTTGACCTGCTTGGCGATTTCGCGTCGAGCAGGCAAATGGAGTTGGACGTTAGGTCCTACGCGAAGACTTGCGACCTTCTTTCCGAGTTGCATGACTTCAATCCCGACCTCGTGTTCATGGACATCGAATTCGACGGTCAGCCCGAAGGCATACTGGCGGTGCACGTGATCAACGAGCAGGTGCCGGATTGCCAGGTTGTGTACCTGACGAACTACCTGCAGTATGCGGTGGACGTTTACAGGACGGACCACGTGTGGTTCGTCCTGAAAACCCAGCTTGAGCAGCGCCTGCCCGAGCTGTTCGACAAGCTTTCCGCCATAGAGGCCTCCAAGCGAAAGCACGTGGTGGTGGAAACCAAGGATGGCGCCATCATCAATATGGCCTGCGCCGACATCCGCTACATCGAGCGGCGCGAGAGGGTGACGCACATCGTCACGAAGGACGCGACGTACCATGTGCGCGAGAAAGTATCCTCGCTGCTCGAACGGTTGCCCAAAGGGCTGTTTGCACGCTGCCATTACAGCTTCGTTGTCAACATGGAGCATGTGTCCGAAATACACGCTTCCGACTTGACTCTCGACGACGGCACGCGTCTGATTGTTAGCCGCAATTACGCTAAGGCGTTTCGCGAACGCTACCTTCAGTGGGCGGATTCCTGGACGGTGTAGCCTTGTTTTGCGCCGCGCGCTTGTTTCTGCCGATGGCGCTTGCGCAATACGCTAAAGTAGTGGCATGTTCTCGTTATCTGAGATAGCCTCAGCCGACACCTCGGCGCTTGCGAGCTACTGTCTGAACTACTTCGTGCTGGTTTGTTCGGGCATGATCATTTCGTTTAGGGGGCTGAATACGTGTTTCCAGCGGCGGCATGGCACGCTCGTGTTCTTCTCCTACTTCATCTTCAAGGCGGCGCTTTGGGCAACGGCCGATACGCTCTACGCGTTCAGGTTGAACAGCGGCACGTTCGACATCGCCTGGGCCGTCCTCAACGCCGTTATGGCGCCTTTGACGTTCGCCGTCATCTATTACACGTGGAGCAGCTCGTTTCTGAAAGTCGGCCTAATCGGTCTCTTGGTCGACTATTTGGGCGGCATGACGGTTCTTGCCAGCGTGAATGTGGTTGGTGCGGTTTTGCAGGACCCGTACGTAAACGGGTTTTCGGGCAGCTTCGGCGTGCGGACCGTGGTCAGCTTTGTGGTCATCTTGGCGCTGTTCGACTTGCTGCTGCGCTTGCTGCTTCCGCTTTTGAAATGGATAGCGTCCTATGAATTTAAGCACGAACGCGTATGGGCGATTCTTCTGGTAAGTGCCATTTCGATCAACGCTGCAACGAAGATACTGAGTGTCGGAATCAGGCAGGAGGCTCTGCCGTTGTCGCTGCTAATGATGCTGGCTTCCATGGTGATCATCGCGGTGCACATCGTGATTCGCAACCGCGACGCGAAGGCAATGGAGCGCTATCTCGCCGATGCGAAGTTGCTCGTCGGCAAATACGACGCCGTCATGGTCGAGGAGTCCCTGTTCGTGGAAGAGAGACGTGCAGAGTTGGAACGATTCGCGCGGCAGATCTCCCGCATCGGCGATCAGGCCGTGCAGGGGCAGCTGAAGACGCACCTCGACCGCCTTCGGGAGCAGTGCGCCAGCCTGCGTTTCGGCAGGTACAGCGAAAACGCCGCGCTCGATGCTGTGCTTGCCGTTTTCGAAGAGCGCCTCGCCTCTTCGAATGTGCCGGTGGCGTACCATGTCTCTCCATTGCCTCATGGGTCTGTGCGCGTTGCCATGTGCGCGCAGGTCGCCCTCGCATGGATTCACGACGTGGTTTCCTCCGACGTGAACGGGCGTGTGCGTCCTAGCCACGGGGGCGTGCGCAGGAAGGCGGACGAAGCGCTCGGCGTCCCTGTGACGGTGCGCGTTTTCAGCAGCGCCAACCAGCGCATACTGACGTTCACCTTTCCCAGCAGCAAAAAAGTGCGCTTCCCTAAGCAGCGCCTTCTCGAACGCATTGGGTCGGCGGCGACCACGGTGATGGAAGGGTTCGAGGGCGGTGTTGCCAACGTGCGCCTGATGGTCGAGGAGGAACGCGTGTGATCTACGCCTTATT
The DNA here is from genome assembly GCA_946623915.1 of uncultured Coriobacteriaceae bacterium. Classification (GTDB taxonomy): domain Bacteria; phylum Actinomycetota; class Coriobacteriia; order Coriobacteriales; family Eggerthellaceae; genus CACXMZ01. The sequence goes on from CAMORQ010000190.1 coordinate 3,335, forward strand.
CGGTGCGGTTTGGCTGTTTTTCGTTGCTGTCCTCTCGCTTGCCATGAGGGTCGTCGAGGGGCGGGAGCGCAACGTGCGCCTCGTTGCGGCGGAAATCGAGTCGTCAAGGCTCTACAGTGCCGCGATGGCGGAGCGTGTGGAACAGTTGCGCCGCTATCGGCACGATGCGTACGGATTGCTGTACGCCATCGAGTCGGCGCTCGGCGGTGCTGACGGCGCACAAGGCGCCCCGTCGCCAACCGAAGACGTTGCCAAATCGGGTGCGGATGCGTCGTTGGCCCGCGCGGTCATCGGCTTTCAGGAGCAGAAGTGCGTGCTTGCAGACGTCGCGTTCACCTGTTCCGTAGAACCGGGCTGCCTCGACGGGGCTTTGGGTGGCGGCGTGGACGAAGGCGAGATATGCGCCGTGCTCCAAAACCTGCTCGAAAACGCCTACGAGGCAAGCATGCGCGTGAAGGACGCGTCCGCGCGTTTTGTCAGCCTGTCCATCGAACGCTGCGGTTCCGGCGACGGGCGGCACGTCGGCTCCGGGGACGGGAAGGGGCGCCTGCTGCGCATCGCCGTGTCGAACCGCGTCGACCCGGAAGAGGACGTTTCTTTCCAGACGGGCAAGCCCGACCCCGAACTGCACGGTCTGGGTTTGCGCATCGTGGGCGATGTGGCGTCCCGCTACGCCGGCTCTTTTTCGATCGACGTCGACGAGTGCGCCCATGTGGTCGAAGCCGTCGTCGTGCTGTAGCTGCGGGGAGCCCGGATAGGGGGCGGTACGTGCTTCTCACGGTATGCGGCGGATTGGCGCGCAGGCCTTTTGCATGCACCGAGGAACGCATGGAGCGTCCGCAGCTGCAGTTTTTGTCGCAAAAGCTACCGTTTTTGCACGTATTCCGACGTGATGTGCTCGCAGGGTTACCCTTATGCTTTACGTACAAGCGTGCATGCAGTTTGGGTTGCGTATGCCTAAGAGGAAGGGGTCTCCATGGGAAACAGGTTCGGAAAGTCCGTGTGTCAAGACGGTTCTCTTGACACACTCCTTGACACATCATGGCATTAGGAAGGATTCGTATGAAAAAGAAGCTCTTCTGTGGATTTCAGCCTATCGCGCGCGTCACCCTCGCGATGCTCCTGGCTGTAACTCTGTGTTTGCCTGCCATGCCTGCTTTTGCCGAGCAGGATGGGGCAGACTCCAGTTCTGGCGCTGCCGTGCTGTCTTTGGATGCTGGCGACAGCACGGATTCCGCCGACGCAGACCTGCCCGCCGTGACCAGCCAGGGGGCTGCAAGCGCCACGCAGGCTGGAACGCTTCGGCCTGTGGGCGAAAAAGTCGCCCAGGTGTCGTTGGGCGCGGACCATTCCGTTGCCCTCATGACGGACGGCACCGCCTGGGCATGGGGCAGAAACGAAGATGGTCAACTTGGCGACGGCACAACAGAACACAGGTCGAAACCGGTGAAAGTGATGAGTGGCGTTTCCAAGG